>DATABK010000367.1:0-1568 GCA_036259695.1 Actinomycetes bacterium
TCTTGGGGGAACTGGTCGTACTCCCCCCTGGATAGGGGGCCGGGGGTCGATCGGGTTACGTTTTCCGCGTAACTATTCAGACTTGTGGGGATATGAGGAGCTGCCGGCATTGGTCGAGCGGGTTGCGCCCCTGCAGCCGCCAGGTGCCGAACAGGGTGGCCAGGGCCATCTTGGTGGCGGTGCCCCCCGCCGAGCGGGTGCCGCCACTGATCTTGCGGCAGGTCACCAGGTGACGCAGGCTGCGCTCGGCGGCGTTGTTGGTGGCCGGGATGGTTGGATCGGCGACGAAGCCGAACAGGTCGGCGAGATGGGTGGTGATGCGCCGACACAGCTTCGCCGGCGGCCGCGTGGTATCCAGGTACGGCACACATAGGGCACGCAGCTCGCGCTCGAACCCGCGCTGGGCGCGGCGCCGGGTCGCCGGCTCGGGATCGGCGAAGGCCCGAGCGCGCTGGTAGAGCTGGACGACGGCGTCCGCCCAGCCGCGCATCCCGGCCGCCTGCGGATGGGCCGTGGTCAGGTCGTGGACCTCGCGCAACAGGTGCGCCCAGCAGTACTGGTGCCGCCCGTCATAGCTGGTGTAGACCCCGTAGAAGTCGCTGACCAAGACGCCCGCAAAGCCATCCCCGAGCAGGTCCGTCAGCATTCGCTTATCCCGGCCACCATGCAGGAAGGCCCGCTGGGTCGGGGTACTGACAGTCCAGGCGTAGCCGTTGCGGCCGTCCTGCCGCCAGCCGGTCTCGTCGGCATGCACCACCGGACTGGCCCGGATGTCGCCGCGGATCCGCGCAACCAGCGGGGCGGCCTGGGCGGCCACCGTCGCACAGGCGCCGACGATGGCCCCCACGCTCAGCGCCAGCCCGTGCAGGGTGCGCAGGTACCACTGGATGCGTTCGACGGGTAGTCGCAACTCCTCGCGCAACGTGACGATCAGGCTGAGCAGTCCGAGCCCCAGCCGGCCCTGCCCGACGACCTCCCCCATCAGGCCCGGTCCCGGCACCCAGCGCTGACGGCAGGCCGGACAGCGCCGTTCCAGGTAGACGTGCTCGGTCACCACCACCGGCACCCGGGGGACCTCGATCACCTCGCGGGTGCGCACCACCGTTCCCCCACCCAAGGCCACCCGACACCGGGGGCAGCGGGAGTAGGCATGGATCTGACGGTGGGTCGGCACCATGCGGGACCGCCCGTAGCCGTGGTCCCGGCGGCGCCGAGACCGGGCTGGCCGCCCCGGCGCCTGCCGCGCCTTCAGCCCAGGCATGCCCGGCGACCCCGACCGATCGTCGCTCGCGGCCGGCGCCTCCGTCGCCCCCAGCAACGCCCCGACCCGCTCGTTCATCTGCGCCACGACCGCTCGCAGCGTGGCAAGCTCCTCCTCCTGGCGGCCCACCTCACGCTCCAAGTCGGCAATCCGGTCCCGCTGGGCCAGGATCAGCTCGGCCAGCTCGGCGCGGCTCGTGTGGTAGAGATCAAGCGGATCGTCCATGCCGCTAGCCTATCGCACCCCCACGAGTCTGAACAGTTACAGCTACAAAACGCGCTTGACAGCGGGCAGGGGGTGTGGTTCC
>DATABK010000368.1:0-4986 GCA_036259695.1 Actinomycetes bacterium
GTGGGCGGGTGCCGCGGGCGGCGGGCCGGCGGGGAGCCGGGCCAGGCAGAGGGCGTAGGCCAGGTAGGAGAGGGCGTCGACGGCCAGCAGGGGCACCGCGCCCACCACCGGGAGCAGGACGGCGGCCAGGGCCGCCCCGGCGGCCTGGCTGACCCCGAAGCTGAGCCCCTCGAGGGCGTTGGCCCGCTGGAGGTCGGCGTCCTCGACATAGGCCGGGATCAGGGTCGGGAAGCCGGCCAGGCTGACCATCTTCAGGAGCCCGTAGCAGACCGCGACCAGGTACAGGTGGGCCAGGGTGAGCAGCCCGAGGGCGGCGGCGACGGGCACGGTGAGGAACACCAGGCCGCGGACGAAGTTGTCGGCGGCCAGCAGCCGCCGGCGGTCGAACCGGTCGAGCAGCCGGCCGGCGAGCAGGCCGCCGACGGCCACCGGGGCGGTGTAGGCGGCGGCCAGGGCGGCGACGTCGCCGGCCTGGCCCCGCTGCCGGTAGACGAGCCAGACCAGGGCGACCCAGGACATGGCGTCACCGGTGGTGGAGACCGTGGCACCGGCCCAGAGCAGGGCGAACGGGCCCCGGCGGAGCAGGCGGAGCATGGCCCGACCCTAGCCGGGCGGCCGCCCCCTGGCTTGCGGGAAATCGCGCTCGGCACGCCGCCGGTAGCCGCCGGGGGAGACGCCGGTCTCCCGCCGGAAGGTGGTCACGAAGTGGCTCAGGCTCCCGAACCCGGCCAGCCAGCAGACGTCGGTGACCGAGTGCTGGCCGAGGTCGAGGAGCCGGCAGGCCTCGTCCAGGCGGCGCTGGAGGAGCCAGCGGTGCGGGGACTGCCCGGTGGCGGCCCGGAAGGCCCGGATGAGGTGGCTGGGGCTCCAGCCGGCCACCCCGGAAAGGGCGGCCAGTGACAGCCCGGCGTCGGCGAAGTGGCGCTCGATGTGGTCCCGGACAGCGGCCACCCGGGCCTCGGCGCCGGGGTCGGGGGCCGCCTCCGGGCGGTGTGCGACCGGCCCGGCCGCGTGGGCCCGGAGCTGCACGGCGGCGCTGTCGGTGGCCAGCTGGTCGACGTCCGGCCCGGCCAGCGCCCGCCTGAGCTGGCGCAGCAGCCGGTGCATGGTGTCGTCCACCGGCGCCAGCCCGGCCGGGAACGGCGCTCCGACCTCGCGGAACTCTAGCACCAGGTTGCGGTCGGTGAACCCGTCGTCGTGGCGGCAGCGGTAGGCGTGGCCGGGGTTGCCGAGGACGACCGCGGCCGGGCTGGCCAGGCCCCGGCCGGTGGCCGACGCCACCTGCCAGCGGCCGGCGCTGGTGAAGACCATGGTCGGCCGGGGGAACACCTCGTCCCCCGGGTCGCCGGCCACCCGCGCGTGGTGGGCGAACGCCCAGACCCGCACCAGCGGGGTCTCCGCCAACGGGAACAGCACGCCCGTCGGCAGCTCGACGGCGCCGCGGTCAGTCGCCAAGGGCGGCAAGGTCGTCCCGCTGGGCGGCGAACCAGTTCTGTGGTGGGAGGGCGGTGGCCCCCTCGCGGAGCAGGGCGGCGCGCTTGGCCCGCTCGTCGGGCGGGAGGTCGAGGGCGGTGACGATGGTCTCGGCCAGCTCGGCGGTGTCGAAGGGGTTGACCAGCAGGGCCCCCTGGCCGAGGTCGTCGGCCGCGCCGGCGTTGCGGGACAGGATCAGCACCAGGTCGCGCCGGCTGATCGCCGGGCCCTCCTTGGCCACCAGGTTCATGCCGTCCCAGACCGGGTTGACGATCAGCAGGTCGGCGGCGGCCATGGCGGCCAGGGCCCGCGGGTAGTTGTCCCGCAGCTCGAGCAGCACCGGCTCCCAGGTCCGGGTCCGGAAGCGCTCGTTGATGGAGTCGGCCATGTGCTTGACCTCGGCCGTATACGCCTGGTACTCGGGCAGGTCGCGCCGGGATGGATAGGTGAGCGCGTAATGCACCACCCGCCCCCTGGCCCGCGGGTTGCGCTCCAGGAACATGCCGTAGCTCTCCAGCCCGCGCAAGATGTTCTTGGACAGCTCCAGGCGGTCGACCCGAACGATCAGGCGGCGCCCCCTGGCCAGCTCGGCGACCACCCGGTCCTGGGCGCGGGCGTCGGGCTGGGCGGCCCGCTCCCGCAGAGCGTCCCCGTCCACCCCCAGCGGATAGGTGCGCACCTGGACCGTCCGGCCGTCGCCGGCGCGGACGACGTGCCGGTCGAAGTCGACCACGAAGCCGGCGTCCAGGCAGCAGTGGAGGAAGTTGCGGGCCCAGCGGGGGACCAGGAACCCGAGCAGGTCGGCCCCGAGCATCCCCTCCAGGATCGCGGCCGCGACCCGGCCCGGCAGCATCAGGAAGTAGCCGGGGTCGGCCCATGGGCAGTGGCTGAAATGGGCGATGCGCAGGTCCGGTCGGCGCTGGCGCAGCATCGCCGGGACCAGGGCCAGGTGGTAGTCCTGCACGAACACCTCGGCCCCGTGGTCGGCCTCGTCGTCGCAGGCGGCGGCGAAGGCCCGGTTGACGCCCTCGTAATGCTGCCAGGCGACCCGGAAGCCGCGGTCGAAGCGGGGGTGGCGGGGCACGTCGAACAGGTAGTGGTGCAGGAACCAGATGGTCCGGTTGGCCACCCGGTTGTAGTAGCTCTGGTACTCCCGGGGGTCGAAGGTCAGGCTGCGCAGGCGCACCGGGCCCTGGGCCAGCTCGACCGTGCGCAGCCGCCCCGAGCGGGCGACCCTCCGGGCCGCCACCCGGTCCCCCTCGGTGATGGCGGCCGCCACCCAGGTGCCGCCCTGGCCGGCCAGGGCCGGGCCGAGGGCGGCCACCATGCCGCCGGCCCCCCGGCCGGAGGAGAGGTTGCCGTCGTCGTCCACCTCGAACTGGACCGGGCCGCGATTGGAGGCCACCACCAACTCGGTCATCGTGGCAATACCGCCCTTCGGCGTCGCGAGGAACCCGTATGCTCTTTGGAGCATCCTGGCATTCCTGAACGCGACGGTCGACCGGATCCGAAGGCGGCGAGGCATGACCCAGACGGGCGAGGAGGCGCGCCGGACGCCCCTGCTCCAGCCACCGCCCCGCCGCCCGTCCCCCTACGAGCGGTTCGTGCGCGTCGGCGTCGTCGCCTGGTGCGGCATCGGGGTCATCATCCTCGGCTACCTGATGCTGCGGCTGATGGTCTACGTCAACCCGGTCGTCCCGCCCCTGCTGATCGCCGTGGCCGTCGTCTACCTGCTCAACCCGCTGGTCTCGGCCCTCGAGCGCCGGGGGGTGCCGAGGGTCGCCGGGGCCGGCATCGTCTACGTGCTGTTCCTGTGCATCGTGGCCCTGGTCGTCTCCCTGCTCGTCCCCGTGGTGACCAGACAGATCGGCTCCGTAATCGACCACTTCCCCGACTACCTGGCCGACGGGCAGGCGGCCATCCGGCGGCTGGGCGCCCGCTTCGGCCAGGAGCCCAACTTCCGGCTCGACGCCGAGCAGGTCAGGGAGTGGCTCTCGGCCGGGGAGAACCGCCAGGCCGTGACCAGGTACCTGACCGGGCTGCGGTCGGTCACCAACTCGGTGATCAGCGGCCTGATCATCGTCGTCCTCGGCCCGGTCATGGCCTTCTACCTGCTGGTCGACCTGCCCCGGCTGCGCCGGGGGGCGATGGCCCTTGTCCCGCCGGGCCGCCGGGAGGAGATCCGGAACCTGATGGACCGCATCGGCCAGGCGGTCGGCGGCTTCTTCCGCGGCCAGCTGCTGGTCGCCCTGTTCGTCGGGGTGGCCTCCTCGATCGGCCTGTGGGCCATCGGGCTGCCCTTCTGGCTGCTGGTGGGCATGGTCGCCGGGATCTTCAACCTGGTCCCGCTGGTCGGCCCGTTCATCGGCGGCGGCCTGGCCGTGGACATCGCCCTCATCTCCGGCCAGCCCCTCAAGGCGCTCTGGGCCGCCCTGGTCCTGCTGGCCGTGCAGCAGATCGACAACCACCTGATCTCGCCCAACGTGATGGGCCGGACCGTCCAGCTCCACCCCGTCGTGGTGATGCTCGCCCTGCTCGTGGGGGCCAGCTTCGCCGGCCTGTTCGGCATGCTGGTGATCGTCCCGGTGGTCACCGTGGCCAAGATCGTCTTCCTCTTCGTCTGGTCCAAGTACGTCGACTACGGCGAGGAGCTGACCCAGGGCGAGCCCGACGGCTAGCGACCCGGCATCCGCTCCAGCAGGGCGGTGACGGCCTCGGCCCAGCCGTGGCCGGCCGGCGAGGGGGTGACGATCACCGGGGTCGCGGGGTCGCCGAGGTCGGCCGCCCAGGCGCCGTTGGCGACCAGGAACATGGCCCCGACCACGCTCCCCAGCTGGAGGTCGGCCGGGCTGTCGCCGATGGCGGCCGCCCGGGCCGGGTCGAGGCCGCGGCCGGCCAGGTAGGCGGCGGCCGTGCCGGCCTTACTGACCCCGGCCGGCAGCAGGTGGTAGGCATGGGCCGGGCCCGGCCCGAGGTGGGGGTAGGCGCCGCGCAGGCGGCCGTTGTCGAGCAGCCGGGCCCAGCCCAGCCCGTGGCCGGCCAGCAGGGCGTCGGCCTCGGCCACCTCGGCCCGCCCCCGGAGCAGGAAGGTGCCCCGCCGGCCCAGGTGCCAGGGGGTGTGGGGCTCGAGGCGGCCGGCG
Organism: Actinomycetes bacterium; assembly: GCA_036259695.1. Classification (GTDB taxonomy): domain Bacteria; phylum Actinomycetota; class CALGFH01; order CALGFH01; family CALGFH01; genus CALGFH01. The sequence goes on from DATABK010000368.1 coordinate 4,614, forward strand.
AACGCCTCCAGCAGCACGGCCACGGCACCCGAGCGCTCCAGGGCCTCGGCCGGGCAGGCGCCGAGGTCCCGGGGGGCCTCGCCCCAGACCAGCTCGACCTCCCGGCCGCGGACGAGCACGGTGCCGAGCTCGCCGATGGCGTCGCGGGTGCCGAGCAGGCGGCTCGCCTCCCGGAGCTGCTCGGCCGTGCGCCCCGAGACCAGCACCACCTCCAGCCCGGCCAGGTGGGCGGCGACCAGGGCCTCGGCCGCGACCAGGGTCGGCTTGCCGTCCAGGTCGGCCAGCAGCGACCCGTCCCGGCCGACCAGGGTCCCGTCGACGTCGGAGAACAGCAGCGCCGGGGCGAGCCGCTCCAGCACCGGCCCGGCGTCGG
>DATABK010000369.1:0-3716 GCA_036259695.1 Actinomycetes bacterium
ACCAAGGGGACCGCAGTGGGGAGCGACCGGGACAAGCTGCTTCATGGGGGGCGGCCCTGGCTGGGGGTCAACTTCTGGTCGCGGACCGGCGGGCCGCTGATGTGGCGCGGCTACGACCCCGGGGTGGTCCGGGAGGAGCTGGCCACCCTGGCCGCCAGCGGGATGAGCCTCACCCGCTCGTTCTGCTACTGGCCGGACTTCCATCCCGAGCCCGACCGGCTGGACGAGGCCGTGCTGGCCCGGTTCGCCGACTTCCTCGACGCCCACCTCGAGGCCGGGATGGCCACGGTGCCGACCTTCATCGTCGGCCACATGTCGGGGGAGAACTGGGACCCGGCCTGGCGACAGGGGCGCGACCTGTACCGCGACGTCTGGATGGTGGCCCGCCAGGCCTGGTTCGTGCGCCGGCTCACCGAGCGGTTCGCCGCCCACCCGGCGGTGGCCGGGTGGCTGCTGTCCAACGAGATGCCCCTGTACGGCGGCCCGGCCCCGGAGCCGGCCGTGACCGCCTGGGCGGAGCTGCTGGTCCAGGCCGTCCGGGCCGGAGGCGGCACCCAGCCGGTGTCCCTTGGCGACGGGGCCTGGGGCATCGAGATGAGCGGGGTCGAGAACGGCTTCTCGGTGCGGGCCACGGCGCCGCTGGTCGACTTCGTCGGCCCCCACGTCTACCGGATGGACACCGACCGGGTCCGGCTCCACCTGGGGCCGGCCTTCGCCTGCGAGCTGGCCGGCTTCGCCGGCAAGCCGGTGATCCTGGAGGAGTTCGGCGTCAGCACCGGCTTCTCGTCGGCCGCCAACGCCGGCCACTACTACCGCCAGGTGCTGCACACCAGCCTGCTCGCCGGGGCCAGCGGCTGGATGGCCTGGAACAACACCGACTACGACCACCTGGCCGACCAGGACCCCTACCGGCACCACCCCTTCGAGATGCACTTCGGGCTGACCGACCACAGCGGCCGCCCCAAGCCCCACCTGGGCGAGGTCCGGGCCTTCGCCCAGCTGCTGGAGGCGGTCGACGCCCCCAACCTGGCCCGCCCGCCGGCCGAGGCCGCCCTGGTGGTGTCGTCCTTCCTGGAGCGGGCGTATCCGTTCACCGAGCCCGAGGACCGGACCTTCGTGCTCGACTCGCTCCGCCAGGCGTACGTGGCCGCCTGGGAGGCCGACCTGGCCGTCCGGCCGATGCGCGAGCAGGACGGCCTCCAGCCGGGGGCCCGCCTCTACCTGGTCCCCTCGGCCAAGCAGCTCACCGCCCCGGGATGGCGGAACCTTGAGCGCTTCGCCGCCGACGGGGCCGTGGTCTACGTCTCCTGGTCGGCCGGCGGGCACGGCGTCCAGCGCGGCCCCTGGTACGCCGGCCTTGACCGGATGTTCGGCGTCGAGCAGCAACTCACCCACGGACTCGTCGACCCCATCGAGGATGAGGAGGTGGTCGTCACCTTCGTGCGCGACTTCGGGTCGATCCCTGAAGGAAGCCGGCTGGAGCTCCGGGCCGGCGGCAACCAGCACGCGCGGTCGTTCCTGCCCGTCCGGCCGGTCACGGCCGAGGTCGTGGCCGTCGACCAGCACGACCGGCCGGTCCTGGTCGAGCGGGCGGCCGGCCGGGGCCGGCTGGTGCTCTGCACCTACCCGCTGGAGCAGCTGGCGGCGGCGTCGGCCCGGGTCAACCCCGAGCCGACCTGGCGCATCTACGACGGCCTGGCCACCGTGGCCGCCCTCGACCGTCCGGTCACGGTCGAGGACCCAAGGGTCATGGCGGCCGAGCTGCGGCACGCCGACGGCCGCAGCTTCATCTGGCTGATCAGCCAGTCGGAAACCGAGGTCACCGTCAAGCCGACGGTCAAAGGCCGCCTGGCCGACCTCCACACCGGGCTGCCCGCCGACGAGGTCACCCTCGACGCCTACGGCGTCCGGATCCTGCGGCGGGAGCCCCCGACCCAGGGGGGGTCCCTGTAGAGGAGAAAGGGGACGGGAATGCGGGACAAGCTCAGGATGCTGCTCGCCGTCGCGGTCGTCTGCCTGCTGGCGGCGGCCTGCACCGGGAACGACTCGGGCTCCGGGTCGGGCACCGGCCAGGGCCAGGCCGCCGGCGGGGCGCCGGCCGCCGGCCCGGCGTCGTATCCCCGCAACGAGACCCTGTACATCAGCGGGACCCAGTGGGGGCCGCCCAACAACTGGAACCCGATCATGGACTGGCAGTACGCCACCGGGACCGAGGGGCTGGTGTACGAGAACCTGTTCATCTACGACCCGCTCAAGGGCGAGTACAAGCCCTGGCTGGCCTCCAAGGGTGACTGGACGAGCAAGAACGTCTACCAGCTGACCCTGCGCGACGGCCTCACCTGGAGCGACGGCAAGCCGCTGACCTCGGCCGATGTCGTCTTCACGTTCGAGTTGGGCAAGTTCGCGTCGGTGCCCTACCACAACCTGTGGGACTGGCTCGAGAAGGCCGAGGCGACCGACGAGCGGACGGTCCGGTTCACCTTCTCCGAGCCCCTGTACCAGCAGTGGGGCAACCACCTCTACAACCGGGCGATCGTGCCCAAGCACCTGTGGGAGGGCCGCTCGGAGAAGGACGTGGCCACCGGGGCCAACGAGAAGCCCGTGGGCAGCGGCCCCTACCTGTACCAGACCCACAGCCAGGACCGGATGGTCTGGGTCCGCAACGACAAGTGGTGGGGCAAGACCGCCCTCAACCTCGACCCCAAGCCCAAGTACATCGTCGACATCGTCAACTCCAACAACAACGCCGCCCTCGGGCTGGTCCTCCAGGGAGGCATCGACCTCTCCAACAACTTCCTCCCCGGCATCGCCACCCTGGTCAAGGGCGGCTACCAGGTCCAGACCTACTTCCCCGAGCCCCCCTACATGCTGTCGGCCAACACCGCCTGGCTGGTCCTCAACACCACCAAGAAGCCAATGGACGACCCGGCCTTCCGCAAGGCCCTGGCCCACGCCATCGACGTCGACAAGATCGTCAACGGCGTCTACGGCCAGATCGTGAAGAAGGCCAGCCCCACCGGCCTGCTGCCGGCCTGGGACAAGTACATCGACAAGTCCGTCGTCAACCAGCTCGGCTTCAGGTACGACCCGGCCAAGGCCCGCTCCCTGCTGGCCGAGGCCGGCTACAAGGACACCAACGGCGACAAGTTCGTCGAGGGGCCGGGCGGGGCCAAGATCGAGCTGAGCCTCATCGTCCCCAACGGCTGGACCGACTGGATGGAGTCGATCCGGGTCGTCGGCGAGAGCGCCAAGGCCGTCGGCATCAAGGTCAACACCGAGTTCCCCGAGTTCCAGGCCCTGGTCGACGCCCGCAACAAGGGCGACTTCGACATGCTCATCAACAACGAGAAGCAGCTCTCCAACTCGCCCTGGGAGTACTACGACTACATGTTCCGGCTCCCGGTCCAGGAGGCCCAGAGCACGGCCAACTTCGGCCGCTACGAGAACAAGCGGGCCTGGGACCTGGTCCAGCGGCTCGACAAGACCCCGGTCGACGACGTCGCCGGGATGCGCAAGATCACCTCACAGCTCCAGCGGATCCAGCTCAGCGAGCTGCCGGTGATCCCGCTCTGGTACAACGGCGCCTGGGCCCAGGCCAACAACACGGTCTGGACCGGCTGGCCCTCGGCCAAGGAGGGCGACAGCCACGTCATGCCGGTCACCTGGCGCAACTACTGGGAGCTGGGCAGCATCCTCATGCTGGCCGAGCTCCAGCC
>DATABK010000370.1:0-6714 GCA_036259695.1 Actinomycetes bacterium
ATCGACAAGACGGCCCTGATCTTCGGCCAGATGGACGAGCCGCCCGGGGTGCGGCTGCGGGTCGGGCTGGCCGCCCTGACCGTGGCCGAGTACTTCCGGGACGAGATGGGCCAGGACGTGCTGCCGTTCATCGACAACATCTTCCGGTTCGTGCAGGCCGGCTCCGAGGTCTCGACCCTGCTCGGGCGGATGCCGAGCGCGGTCGGCTACCAGCCCACCCTGGCCGGCGAGATGGGCGAGCTGCAGGAGCGGATCACCTCGACCCGGGGCCACTCGATCACCTCGCTGCAGGCCATCTACGTGCCGGCCGACGACATCACCGACCCGGCCCCCCACACCACCTTCGCCCACCTAGACGCGACCACGGTGCTGGCCCGCGAGATCGCCTCCCTCGGCATCTACCCGGCGGTCGACCCGCTGGCCTCGACCTCGCGCATCCTCGACCCCCGGTACGTGGGTGAGGAGCACTACCGGGTGGCCCGCCGGGTCCAGGAGATCCTCCAGCGCTACAACGACCTCCAGGACATCATCGCCATCCTCGGGGTCGACGAGCTGTCCGAGGACGACAAGGTGATCGTCAACCGGGCCCGCCGCATCCAGCGGTTCCTGTCCCAGCCGTTCTACGTGGCCGAGCAGTTCACCGGCGTCCCGGGCAAGACGGTCCCGCTGGACGAGACCATCGCCTCCTTCGACGCCCTGGCCCGGGGCGACTACGACCATCTGCCCGAGCAGGCCTTCTTCAACGTCGGCGGCATCGAGGAGGCCGAGGAGAAGGCCAGGCAGCTCGGCGGGAGCTCTTAGCCATGCCCGGCCTGGAAGTCCGCCTGGTCACCCCCGAACGCGAGGTCTGGTCCGGGGAGGCCGACTTCGTCACCGCCCGCGGGGTCGACGGCGACCTCGGCGTGCTCCCCGGCCACGCGCCCCTGCTGGCCGCCCTGGCCGTCGGGCCGGTGTTCATCGACGCCGGCGGCAGCCGCACCGCGGTAGCCGTCGACGGCGGCTTCCTCCACGTCGCCCACGAGGACGACGTCACCCGGGTCGACATCCTGGCCGAGCACGCCCTGCTCCCGGACGAGCTCGGCGAGGACACCGCCGAGGACCGCGAGCGCCGGGCCGAGGAGCTGCGCTCCCAGGACCGCCACGACGAGGCCAGAGAGGAGCAGGCCAAGGCGGCCGTCCGCCGCCGGGTCGCCGGAAGCTAGAGCCAGCCGTTGCGGCGGAAGGCGCGGTACAGGACCAGGCAGGCCAGGGCCATGACCCCGAGGACCAGGGGGTAGCCGAAGGTCCAGGTCAGCTCGGGCATGTGCTCGAAGTTCATGCCGTAGATGCCGGCGATCATCGTCGGCACGGCCACGATCGCCACCCAGGCCGAGATCTTGCGCATGTCGGCGTTCTGCTGGACGCCGATCTCGCTCTGGCGCAGGGCGACCTGGGTCAGGTTGGCCTGGAGGACGCTGGTCAGCAGCTCGCGGAAGCTGCTCACGTTGTCGACCACCCGCAGAAGGTGGTCCTGGATGTCGCGGAAGTACTCGCCCATCTCGCCGTGCAGGCCCGGGACCAGGCTGTGGACCAGGCGGTCGAGCGGCTCGGCGAGCGGGGCGGTCGCCTGGTGGAACTCGATCACCTCGCGCTTGAGGAGGTAGATGCGCTCGGCCGGGTTGGTCCCCTGGTGGGAGAAGACCTCGGTCTCGACCTCCTTGATGTCCTCGTCGAGGCCGTTGACCACCGGCTGGTAGTCGTCAACGACCCGGTCGAGGATGGCGTAGAGCACCGCCCCTGGGCCGAACCGGAGCAGGTCGGGCCGGCCCTCGATCCGCTTGCGGACATCCCCGAGGGCGCTGGCCGGCTTGTGGCGGACCGCGACCACGAACTGGGGGCCGATGAACAGCATGATCTCGCCGAACTCGACGGTGTCGTCGGTGTCGACGTAGCGGGCCGTCTTGAGGACCACGAACACCGTGTCGTCGTAGACCTCCAGCTTGGGCCGCTGGTGGGCGTGGATGGCGTCCTCGACGGCCAGCTCGTGGAGGTTGAACTCGCGCCGGACCGACTCGAACTCGGCCTCGTCGGGCTCGTACAGGCCGATCCAGACGAAGGCGTTGTCGGCGTTCCCGGCCTCGTAGGCCTCGTGCAGGGCGACCTCGCCCGGCCGGCGCCGGCCGTCCTCGTAGACCGCGCAGTCGATGATCATGCCGGCATTGTGCCTCCGCCGGGCCCGGGCCCCGCGGAGGCGACGGCGACCCGGCAGAAGGCCTCGAGCAGGCGGGTGGCGTTGGCCTGGTTGCGGGCCGCCCCGGCCACGGCCTCCTCGATCGGGTAGTCGGGCGGCGGGGTGGTCCCGGCCCACCAGCCGGCCAGCAGGGGGCCGTCGACCTCAGGGTGGAACTGGACCGCGACCACGCTGCCCAGCCGGAACGCCTGGCTGGCGTAGACGGCCCCGCTGGCCAGGATGGTCGCGTCCGGCGGGGCGTCGAAGGTGTCGTGGTGCCATTCGAACAGCTCGACCGGCTCCTGGAGGGCCCCGAGGACCGGGTCGGCCCGGCCGGCCTCGGTCAGCTCGACCTTCATCCAGCCGAGCTCCTCGCCGGCCGGCCCGGGGTAGGCCCGACCCCCGAGGGCGGCCGCGGCCAGCTGGGCGCCGAGGCAGATCCCGAGGGCCGGGGCCGAGCGGGCGGCGGCGTCGGCCAGCAGCTCCATGGTCCGGGCCAGGTGCGGGTAGTCGTCGGTCTCGTCGGCGTCCATCACCCCGCCCAGCACCACCAGCCCGTCGGCTCCGTCCAGGGTCACCGGCACCGGCTCGCCCGGAGCCTCGACCACCTGGAGCTCGACCCCGGTGGCGGCGGCCGCGCCGGCCAGCAGCCCGGGTGGGGAGCTGGGCTCGTGCTGGATGACCAGCAGCCGGGCCGTCACCGGGGCCGCGCTCCGACGGCGGCGTCGACCAGGGCCGGGAGCAGGGTCCCGGCCTCGCCGAGGAGGACCTCGTCGGCCAGGTGGTCCAGGGGCGTCGGCTCCCGGTTGACGACCACCAGCGAGGCCCCGAGCCGGCTCGCCCGGCGGGGCAGCCCGGCCGCCGGCTGCACGACCAGCGAGGAGCCGACGGCCACGAAGGCGTCACAGCCCACGGTCAGGGCCTCGGCCCGCGCCCACACCTCGGCCGGGATGTTCTGCCCGAACGACACCGTGGCCGCCTTGATGATCCCGCCACAGGCCAGACAGGCCGGGTCCTCCTCCCCAGCCTCGACCCGGGCCACCGCCGCGGCCATCGGCCCCCGCTCCCCACAGGCCAGACAGACAACCTGCCGCCCGGTGCCATGCACCTCACACACCAGCTCGGCCGGCAGCCCGGCATCGGTGTGCAGCCCGTCGATGTTCTGCGTGATCACCCCGGCCAGCCGCCCCGCCTCAGCCAACCGGACACACGCCAGATGCGCCGGATTGGGCCGCGCCTCCAGCTGCTGCAGCTCCCGCCGCAACCGCCAGGCCAGCTTCCTGACCTCCGGGTCGCTCACATACCGCCGGAACCCCAACTGCCGCGGGTCATAGCGGGTCCAGATCCCCCCCGGCGACCGGAAATCCGGGATCCCCGACTCCGTCGAGATGCCAGCCCCGGAGAACACCACAATCCGCCCCGCCCCAGCCAGGAGGGCGGCTGCCCGGTTGAGGGCGTCGTCTGTGGACGGCCTTACGACATCCATGGCCCAAGGGTAGCCTGCCGGAGGAGCGGGCGCGCTTCACCCGGCACCCGCCGGGGCGTGCTTCACCCGCACCGCCGGGGCGCGCCCCAACCTCACCCGCCGGGGCGCGGCCCAACCTCACCCGCCGGGGCGCGGGCCCCCACTCGGGAGGGTAGCCGAACCTGGGGCAGGGGTCGCTGGGTTGTCCACAGGCCTGCCCTGGGACTGGGTGGCGGCTACGATGCGGGGATGCGTTGGGTCCTTGTGCCGCTGACGGCGGTGGTTGTCGCCTTGTCGGGTGCCGTGCCGGCGTGGGCTGGGGCGGCGCAGGCGGCTGGGCCTGAGCAGCTGGCGGCGCCGAGCGCGGTGGTGCTGGTGGAGCGGATGACCACGGACGAGGCGCTGGCCGCGACCCGCCCCACCCGGCCGGCGGCGGCCGGGTTCGTCTCCAGCTTGCCGGTGCATCAGCCGTTGGCGTCGCGGGTGCTGTCGCTGGCGGCGGGGCGGCGGGTCGACGCCATGGACGCCCTGGAGGCCGACCCGGCGGCGGGCTCGGGGCTCCCCGGGCCGGCCACCGTGGAACGGATCCGGGCCGACAACCCTGGGGCCCGGTTCGGGCGGCTGCCCCAGACCCGGGTGCTGGCCGCCCCGGGGATGGAGGTGGCCGGGTTGTTCGCGCTCGGGTCCAGTGGGCCCGCCCTGGCGCCCGGGTCGCTCGGTCAGGGGGATCAGCCGCTGGAGCTGCGGCCGGGGCAGCTGCTGGTGCTGGCCGTTCCCGACGCCTCGGGCCTGGCCGACCTGGCCGGGCGGCTGCGCTGGGCCGGGGGGGCCGGTCCGGTGCTGGTCATGGGGCTGCGGGCGGCCCCCGGGCTGGCCAACACCGCGCCCCTGCTGGTCCTGGAGCAGCCGGGCGCCCGTGGCCTGGTCACCTCGGACTCGACCCGCCGCCTGGGGCTGGTCGCCCTCGAGGACGTCCGGCCGACCATCGGCGGCGGCCCCTCGGCCGGCGACGACGGGACCCGGATCCGGCTGGTCGCCGAGCCCGACCCGCCGGCCGCCGCCACCCGCATCGACCGCCGGGTCGCCGCCCTGGTGATGGCCCGGACCTGGGCGATCCCGCTGCTGTGCCTGGCCGCGGTGCTCGCCCTGTTCGCCCTGGTGGCCACCTGGCGGACCCGCGGGGACCCGGGGCGCCCGGCCAGGGCGTCCAGGACCCTGCTGGCCATCACCCTGGCGCTGCCCTCCGGCTACCTGCTGGCCAGCATGGCCGAGCCGGTCGCGGCCCAGGCCTGGCGGGCCCTCGACCCTGGGGCCCTCCGCGACCCCGGGGCCGCGGTCCCCTGGGCGGTCGGCTGGGTCGCGTCGGGCACTGCCGTCGCCGCCGCCCTGACCGTCGTCGCCCTCCGGCTCGACCGGCCCCCCGCAACCGGCACACCCCGGGCCACCGCCGGCGACACCGCCTCCGGCCCCCGGACCCGCCTGCCGGCTCCCGCGCTGCTCGGGGCCGTGCTCATCGCCCTGGTCGTTCTCGACCTCCTCCTGGGCGGGCAGGGGCTGTCCCAGCCGCTGCTCGGTGGGAGTGCCTGGGACGGGGAGCGGTTCTACGGTCTCGGCAACGGCTACTTCGCGTTCGCGCTGGCCTCGGTCATGCTCGTGGCCGGGTTCGCGCCCCTGTCCGCGGTGGCGACCGCGGCCCTGCTGGTGGGGCTGGGTGTGGTCGACGGGCTGCCCCGGCTCGGGGCCGACGTCGGCGGCGCCCTCACCTCCATGCTGACCGCGGCGGCGGCCCTGGTTGTGCTCGCCCGTGGCCGGCCCCGGGTTCGCCGGGTTGTGCTCCTGGCCGGGCTGGCCGTGGCCGCCGCGGTGGCCGTGGCCTTCGGGGCCGGGCTTGGCGGTCCGGTCAGTCACGCCGGCCGCTTCGCCGAGCGTCTCCAGCAGGGCCCGGCCGACGCCGCCGGGGTCGTGGTCGACCAGCTCGCCCGCAACCTCCGCCTGCTCGCCAACAGCCCCTTCGCCTGGGCCGGCCCCCTCCAGGTGCTCCTGGCCGGGCTGATCGCCCTGCGCCCGCCGGCCCCGCTCGACCAGCTCCCCGGCTGGATCCGCCGGGTCCTCGGCCTTGGCGCCTTCGGGTCGACGCTGCTCATCGTGCTGAACGACACCGGCGTCACCGCCACCTCGGCCAGCGGGCTGTTCCTGCTCGCCATCCCCGCCTGGGCCTGGCTCGACCGGCAGCGCCCGGGCGGCCCGCCCTCCGCGCGGCCCCGGGCCCGGCCGGCCGAGATCCGCCACTAGAACACCGTTCAAGTATCCGGGTTTGAGGGAGGTGCGCGGTCGCCAGGGGCGGCAACGGTCCCTGGCGGCACCGATGGCCTGGCGCGGCATGCGGCGCCGACGACATGCCCACTGTTCTAGCTGGTCGGGGCGAGTCCCTGGGAGGAGCCGCGGGCGCCCGTGGCCAAGCCGAGGGCGACGGCCAGGACCTGGACGACCCCGACGGCGACCAGGGCGCCGCCGACGCCGGCGCGGGCCACGGCCGGGCCGGCCACGGCCGAGCCGAGCGCGAACGCGCCCAGCTTGACGCTGGCCGCGGTGGTGAAGATCTGGCCGCGCAGGGTCGCGGGCGACCACCGCTGGCGGGTCGCGAAGGTGGCCGCGAAGGCCGGGCCCTCGGCCAGGCCGGCCAGGGCGACCAGGGCCAGGGCGGCCGGGAACGACGGGGCCAGCGGCCAGGCCAGCATCAGCAGGCCGAACAGGCCGAGGCCGGCCAGCACGACCCGGTGGGGCGGCCAGCCGGCGGTCGGGCGGGCGGCGGCCAGGGCGCCGATGATCGCTCCCGCCTCAAGCGCCGCCCACAGGTAGCCGGCGCCGGCCCGGCCGGCGCCCAGGCGCTCGGCCCAGAACGGCAGGGCGAGGGTGAGCAGGCCGGTGCCGCCCATGCCGACGGCGGTGGCGACCGTCACCCCGCGCAGCACCGGGGTGCGGCCCAGGTGGGCCAGCCCCTGGCGGACGGCGGTGGCCAGCGGGGCTGGGTGGTCGCCGG
>DATABK010000371.1:0-3547 GCA_036259695.1 Actinomycetes bacterium
GATTGGCGTGGCGCCGGCGCCCGGGCCGGGGGTCAGGGCTCGGCGTGGACGATGGAGAGGGTCTTCTCAGCGGTCCCGCTGGGTCCGGTCGCCTGAATGCCCAGGTGCCCAAGGACCGGCTCGTCCGCATAGCGCCAGACCAGGCGGAACCCGTCAGCCGGGGTGCGGTCCTCGCCCAGCACCTTGGTGTAGTCGGCCACCTCGGTCCCGGTCGGGGTGAGGGTGAACCGGACCCGCTGGGCGTTGCTGGCGTTGACCGAGAGGACCACCGTGCCCGCCCCTTGGGGAAGCTCCAGCCAGCCACCCTCCAGGGTGCGGAGCCTCGGGCTGGTGGTCACCTGAAGGATGCGGGGAGCCGGGATGGCGGTGGCGAACTGCACCCGGACCATGGTGGCCTGGACGATGCCGTTGCTGCCGTCGGCGGCCGCGTCATAGAAGGTCACCCATCCGGGCCCGGTGCCGGCCGGCGGCCGGAAGCGGAGCTGGCCGAGGTCGCCGAGCCGGGTCCTGACCGTGCCGTCGACGAAGCCCTGGCCGAGCAGCAGGTCGCGGCCGGGCCGGTCCTGGGTGACCTTGAAGTACAGGGTGCCCTCATAGACGTCGGGGGCCGAGCCGCGAACGGTCAGCGGCGAGCTGATCTGTTGGAGCCGGGCCGGGCTGGTGATCTGGATGGTGCGGCCGTTCACGCCCAGGACCCACCAGCCGGCGGGGAGGCGCTGGAGCCGGACCACGACCGCATACGGGCCGGTCTGGGGCAGCAGCCGTCGGCCCTCGCCATACTTGTGGCGGAACCCGACCTCGCCGGCGCGGGCGCCGGTGGACCGGAAGCGACCGGCGACCATGTCGGTCATGCCCAGCTGGGAGGCGAGGAAGCCGCGGGCGGTGGCCACCGCTCGGGCGGCCTCAGCGGAGCCGTCAGGCTTGGCCGGGGTCCTCGGGGTCCTCGGGGTGGGCGGAGTGGTCGGGGTGGGTGGGGCCGCCGGGTCGGCGGGCGCCGCGGCCGCTGGGCTGACGGGCTGCCCGGCGGGTGGGGCGGCGGTGGTGGTGGGGTCGGTGGGTCTGGAGCTGCAGCCGGCCAGCAGGACGGCGGTGAGCGCTGCGGTGGTGAGCAGCGGGCGGACTAGGCGCATGATGGGGCCCCCTCAAGTGCTGCATGCTTCCTGGTTGGAAGCTCACCTGGGAGTCTGGGCGGGGCCGGTCACAGAACCCACGCAGGACCGTTTCGGCGGGAACGCGAGTTGATCACCGGTTCGGCTCGATCAGGCCACTGTCACCGTTATCCCGCCGCCAGCGACACCCGGGGTGCGCTGGGGGGATCATGGTCGGCAGGCATGCCGGTGCTGGCAGCGGGTCGGTGGTGAGCGGGTGGTGGATCGGCAGGTCGCCGAGCGCATCCGGCAGGGATGGCGAGCCGAGCTGGGCACCCCGGCCGCCTTCCGGGGCCCAGGACGCCACGTTCACCGGCAGCCTACGCAGGATCCCGCCCGTGCTGGGTGGGTCTGGGTCGTGGTGCTCGGCGACTCGACCTGTGTCTCCCTGCCACCGAACGCGCCCGTCTGGCTGCATGACCTCGACCAGCGTGACTTGGATGCCGACCTGACCGACCCGGCCACGGCGGGGAGGGTGCTGGGACCGGTCGAGGAGGTCGTCGGCCCGGCCACCCTGGCCTTCCTGGACCCGATCGCCGTGGGAATCGAGGACGACCCGCGCGTCACCTTGGTGCCCGCCGGGCACCCGTCGGTGCGGCGCCTGGCCGGGGCCTGCGGCCCAGACGACACCGAGGAGAGCGGCATTCTGGCCGTGGAGTTCCCGGTGGCCGTCTGGCAGGTTGCCGGCCGGGTCGTGGCGGCCAGCGGCTACCAGGTCTGGCATGGCCACCTCGGCCACCTGTCGGTGCTGGTTGATCCAGCCTTCCGGGGTCGCGGCCTTGGGAAGACGGTGGCCGCTCGGGCGGCCGCCCTGGTGGTCCAGGCCGGCCTGGTGCCACAGTGGCGGGCCCGCAGCAGCCTGGTCGCGTCGCGGCAGATCGCCCGCAGCCTTGGCTTTGTGGAACTGGGTCGTCAGGCGACCTACCGGCTTGCCTCGCCAGAGTGAAGCCTCATGGTGCACCGGCTGACCGGCTCCGCCGTAGCCCATCGAAGGCTCGGTCGACCTCAGTAGGCCCTCCCCCACCGGTGGCCACTTCAGCTGATGGGCAGATCCCCCGATCAGGCAAGAAAGGGCATCTACGTGCGGGAGGCCAATGCGGGGATCGGCGCGGTGGGGACGGCGGACGGTTGCCACGGCGACGGCGGTCGCCCTGGCCGTGGGGGTGAGCCTGGTCGCCTCGACCGGCCCGGCCCCTGACCCGCCCGAGGCCTCGGGGAGCAGCGACCCGGCGGCCGCCTGCCGCGACCTGCGCGGCGGGGCCATGGTGGCCTGCCTGCACGGCAACGACGCACCCCCGCCAGGGGTGAGCCTGTACGACCGCCCGACCCTCCAGGAGCTGGATGACCGCACCAGCCTTCGTAGCTCCAGCCCCCGGCTGCGCGGGCTGGCCGGTCTGGAGCAGGCCACTCAGGCCGAGGCGAGCTCCGGGCCGGCGACGCTGTCGTGTATCGGTAACGGCACCTCCGGGAACCGTATCCAGGCGATCTACGCCCGCGCCGTCGGGGTGGCCGACCGCTACGCCAGCCTGCTGCCGTCGCTGCGCCAGTGGGCGGTCGAGGCGGACCAGGCGGTCTGGGTCAGCGCCGGCCAGACCGGTGGTGGCAGGCGCCTGCGCTTCGTCACCAACGGCGACTGCGAGCTGGATGTCGCCCAGGTCCTGCTCAGCCCTAGCGGCGACGACAGCTTCAGCCAGATGCGCACCGAGCTGCAGGCCCTCGGGTACAACCGCCCCGACCGCAAGTACCTGGTCTGGGTGGACGCCGCCGTCGGGATCTGCGGCCTGGGCGAGGTCTACGGGGACACCCGGCCGGGCCCAGAGAACTTCAACAACGGCGGACGGCCGATGTACGCCCGGGTCGACGCCCCGTGCTGGCACTATGCCGAGCTGCACGAGATCTTCCACAACCTGGGCGCGGTCCAGCCCGACGCCCCCCACCCCAGCGCGGCCTGGCACTGCACCGATGAGGCCGACGTCATGTGCTATGACGACGACGCCAGCGGCCCGGTGGTCATGACCACCATCTGCCCGGCAGAGCGCGAGGCGCTGCTGGACTGCCGCAACGACGACTACTTCTCGACCGACCCGCCGGCCGGCAGCTACCTGGCCGGCCACTGGAACACCGCCAACTCCAGCTTCCTCCAGGACGACGAGGCCCCCCGACCGGCGCAGCTCACCCTCGGTGGTGCCGCCACCATCACCTATGGCGGCCGTGCGGCCCTGCATGGGCGGCTCACCGACGAGCAGACCGCCAACGGCATCGGCGGCGAACAGGTCAACCTCTTCGCCGATCCCGCGGGCCCCGGGGGCGAACGAGGTGCCGGCAGCGACACCACCGACCCCGACGGCGACGCCAGCTTCGCCCCGGCACCGGTGGTCACCACCAGCTACCGGGCCAAC
>DATABK010000372.1:0-4333 GCA_036259695.1 Actinomycetes bacterium
CAGCGCCCCCGGGTCGAGCTCGGTGGCCAGCACCGGGGCCCGGGGGACCTCGGCGGCCAGGAAGCAGGCGAGCGCCCCCGACCCGGTGCAGACGTCGCCGGCGACCGGGGGCGGTCGCCGGCCGCGCAGGAAGGTGGCGGCCCGGTCGGCCAGCGTCTCGGTCTCGGGCCGGGGCACGAACACCCCCGGCCCCACGGCCAGGCGCAGCCGACCGAACGGGGCCCAGCCGACCACGTACTGGAGCGGCTCCCCCGCCGCCCGCCTGGCCACCATGGCCTTGAGGGCCTCGGGGTCGGGGGCCTCCTCGAGCAGCCAGTCGGCCTCGGCCGCGGCCGAGACGCAGCCGGCCGCGGCCAGCTCCCGGGTCGCCCAGGCGCGCAGCTCGCGCCGGCCTCCCACGGCCGTGGTCACGCGCTGGCCTCGGCGGCGGCCAGGGCGGACTCGGTGTCCCTGGTCGCCAGCTCGTCGATGATCCGGTCGAGGCCGCGGCCCTCCAGGACCCCGGGCAGGTCGCCCACGGACAGGCCGATGCGGTGGTCGGTGACCCGGTCCTGGGGGAAGTTGTAGGTCCGGACCCGCTCGGAGCGGTCCAGCGAGCGGACCTGGGAGCGGCGCTCGGCGGCCAGCTGGGCCTGCTGCTCGGAGATGGCCCGCTCCAGCAGCCGGGCCCGCAGGACCCGCATGGCCTTCTCGCGGTTCTGGATCTGGGACTTCTCGTCCTGCATGGCGACCACGATGCCCGAGGGCAGGTGGGTGATGCGGACGGCCGAGTCGGTGGTGTTGACCGACTGGCCGCCGGGGCCGGTGGAGCGGTAGACGTCGATCTTGAGGTCGTTGGGGTCGACAGTGACCTCGACCGGGTCGGCCTCGGGGAGCACGTTGACCCCGGCGGCCGAGGTGTGGATGCGGCCCTGGGACTCGGTCACCGGGACCCGCTGGACCCGGTGCACGCCGGCCTCGTACTTGAGCCGCGACCAGGCGCCCTTGCCCTTGACGGCGAAGACGACCTCCTTGACCCCCTCCAGGTCGGACTCGCTCTGCGACAGCTCCTCGACCTTGTAGCCGTGCTGCTCGGCCCAGCGGGTGTACATCCGGTACAGGTCGCTGGCGAACAGGGCCGCCTCGTCGCCGCCGGTGCCGGCCCGGACCTCGACGATCACGTCCTTGTCGTCGTTGGGGTCCTTGGGGACCAGGGCCCGCCGCAGCTCCTCCTCCAGGGTGGCCTGGCGGGCCTGGGCGTCGGCGATCTCGTCCTCGACCATTGCCCTGCCTTCGGTCGAGCGCTCCTCGCGGAGCAGCTCGCGCGCGGCGGCCAGGTCCTCGCCAGTCGACCGCCAGGCCCTGTATGTCCGGACGACCTCGCCCAGCTCGGCGTGGCGCCGCGACAGGTCGACCAGGCGGGCGTGGTCGGCGATGACCTCGGGGTCGGCGAGCTGGCGCTCGACGTCCTCGTAGGTGCGCTCGATCTCGTCGAGCCGTTCGAACATGGGTCAGCCGCCCCTCGGCAGGTCCTCCGGGGCCGCGAGACGGTCCTCGACGACGGCGCCGGGCCCGGCGACCAGCGGGGAGGGCAGGGGCGCGACCCGGGCCCGCTCGGCCGGGGGCAGCACCTGCTCCAGCGAGCGGATGGCGACCTCGATCATGTCGGGGCTGGGCGGCTTGGTGGTCAGCATCTGCAGCCACAGGCCGGGCTGCATCAGCGCCTTGACCAGCTTGGACCGCTCGCGGCCGGCGCCGAGGCGGATGCCCTCATAGGCGATGCCGACGATCACCGGCACGGCCAGGATCTGCAGCGGCACCCGGACGAACAGGGGCGGGCGGCCGATGGCCGAGAACAGGACCGTGAACAGGATCAGGGTGACCACGAACAGGATCAGCAGGAAGTTGGTCCCGCAGCGGACGTGCAGGGTCGGGAACCGCTTGACGTTGTCCGGCGCCAGCGGGAGCTTGGCCTCGTAGCAGTGGATGGTCATGTGCTCGGCGCCGTGGTACTGGAAGACCCGCCGGATGTCCTTGAGCATCGAGATGGCCAGGATGTAGAGCAGGAAGAAGGCGAGCCGGGCCAGCCCCTCGACCAGGTTGAAGATCAGGTTGCTGGGCAGGCGGTCCGACAGCCAGTTGGTCCCGGCGGCCGGGGCGAGGATGAACAGGGCGGTGAAGAACGCCGCCCCGATCCCGAGCGACCAGCCCATCTGCCTGTCGGTGAGCTGCTCCTCCTCCTCGAGGGCCTGGTTGCCGGAGATGGCCAGGGCCTTGACGCCGATGGCCAGGGAGTCGCCGAGCACGCCGATGCCGCGGAAGAACGGCAGCTTGAACAGCTTGACCCGGCTGGCCAGGGGCCGCAGGGCGTGCTGCTCGAGGTAGATCTCGCCCTTGGGCCGGCGAACAGCAAGCGACCAGGCCTCCTGGCCGCGCATCATCACGCCTTCCAGGACGGCCTGGCCGCCGTAGTAGAACGGCTTGGGCTTGGCTGGCTCGTCGCGCACGCCGGTCGCGCCGCTCAGGCGTTGGTGGTCGACTCTGGCGCCTTGCGCTTGCCGTAGCGGCGCTCGAACCGCTCGACCCGGCCGCCGGTGTCAACCAGCTTCTGCTTGCCGGTGTAGAACGGGTGGCACTTGGAGCAGATGTCGACCCGCAGCTCCGGGACGGTGGAGCGGGTGGTGAACTCCTCGCCGCACGAGCAGCGCACGGCGGTGGTCTGGTACTCGGGGTGAATGCCCTGCTTCATAGGTGTCGCTGCCTCACGTTTCTGTCGGGGTGTTGGGATCCTATACCGGGAACGACCAGGGCCGTTCCCGCATTCCACGGCCCTGGTCCCGGCTAGTTGATGTTCGCCCGTTGGATGTGGCGGAGGAACTCGGCGTTGGTCTTGGACTGGCGCATCCGGTCCACCACCAGCTCGAGGGCCTGGGCGGGCTCGAGGGCGCCGAGGACCCGGCGCAGCTTCCAGGCCACGACCAGCTCCTCCTCCGACAGCAGCAGCTCCTCCTTGCGGGTCGAGGAGGCGTCGACGTCCAGGGCGGGGAAGATGCGGCGCTCGGACAGCTTGCGGTCCAGGCGGACCTCCATGTTCCCGGTGCCCTTGAACTCCTCGAAGATGACCTCATCCATCCGCGACCCGGTGTCGACCAGGGCGGTGGCCAGGATGGTCAGCGATCCACCCTCCTCGAGGTTGCGGGCGGCCCCGAAGAACCGCTTGGGCGGGTACAGGGCCGAGGAGTCGACACCACCGGACAGGATCTTCCCGCTGGCCGGGGTGGCCAGGTTGTAGGCCCGCGACAGCCGGGTGATGCCGTCCAGCAGGACGACCACGTCGCGGCCGTACTCGACCAGCCGCTTGGCCCGCTCGATGGTCAGCTCGGCGACCTGGCAGTGCTCCTCGCTCGGACGGTCGAAGGTCGAGTAGATCACGTGCGCCTTGGTCGAGCGCTGCATGTCGGTGACCTCTTCGGGCCGCTCGTCGGTGAGCAGGATGATGAGGTACACCTCGGGGTTGTTGTCGCTGATGGCGTTGGCGATCTGCTTCATCAGCGTGGTCTTGCCGGCCTTGGGCGGGGAGACGATCAGCCCGCGCTGCCCCTTCCCGATCGGGCACATCAGGTCCATGATCCGGGTCGAGATCTCGGTCGGGTTGTGCTCCAGGCGGAGCCGCTCCAGCGGGTACAGCGGGGTCAGGTCCTTGAAGTCGCGGCGGTTGCGCGCCTCCTCGGGCTCCAGGCCGTTGACCTTGTCGACCCGGGACAGGGCGGCGTACTTCTCGGAGTCGCGGGGCAGCTTGACCGTGCCCTCGATCTCGTCGCCGCGGCGCAGGCCCATCCGCCGGATCATCGACAGGGGCACGTAGACGTCCTCGGAGCCCGGCAGGTAGCCGTTGACCCGCAGGAAGCCGTAGCCGTCCTGGGAGCGGATGTCGAGGGTGCCGGTGCGGCTGACCTCGGGCCGGTCGTCGGCCTGCTGGCGGTCGCGGTAGTCGGGCCGCTCCAGCAGGGCGACGTTGCCCTGGTCGAAGCCGCCGCCCCGGTTGCGGTTCCGGTTCCGGT
The DNA here is from genome assembly GCA_036259695.1 of Actinomycetes bacterium. GTDB lineage: Bacteria > Actinomycetota > CALGFH01 > CALGFH01 > CALGFH01 > CALGFH01. The sequence goes on from DATABK010000372.1 coordinate 4,041, forward strand.
TGCGGTTGCGGCGCCGACCGCCCCCCTGGCCCTGCTGGTTGTCCCAGCGGTTGCCGCCGCCCTGGCCGCCCCAGTCGCGGTCGCGGTCGCGGCGCTGGCCGCGGTCGCCCCCGCCCTGGTCCTGGCTCTGCTGCGCCTGCTGGCCGTCGCCGCGCTGCTGCTCGCCGCTCTGAGCGGACTGGCCGCCCTGGGCCTGCTCGGCCTCGGCCTGGTCGGCCTGGGCACCGTCGGTCCGGGTGGCCGGCGGCGCGCCGGCCTCACCGGCCGGGCCGCTGGCCGTCTCGGTGGCCGCC
>DATABK010000373.1:0-3782 GCA_036259695.1 Actinomycetes bacterium
CGGCCAGGCCGAGTACGTCACCGTCCCGTACGCCGACTTCAACCTGCTGAAGTTCCCCGACCGCGACCAGGCCCTGGAGAAGATCCGCGACCTGACGATGCTGTCGGACATCTTCCCGACCGGCTACCACGGCGCGGTCAGCGCCGGGGTGACCACCGGGTCCACGGTCTATGTCGCCGGGGCCGGCCCGGTCGGGCTGGCCTGCGCCACCTCCTGCCATCTGCTGGGCGCGGCCGTGGTCATCGTCGGTGACATGAACGCCGACCGGCTGCGCCAGGCGGCCAGCTTCGGCTGCGAGACCATCAACCTCTCGGAGACCGACGACGTCCGCGGCGCCCTCCAGCAGATCCTGGGCGGCTCCGGCGAGGTCGACGCCGCTGTCGACTGCGTCGGCTTCGAGGCCCGCGGCCACGGCCAGGAGGGCTCCCAGGGCGAGGCCCCGGCGACGGTGCTGAACACGATCATGGACATCACCAGGTCGGCCGGGCGGCTCGGCATCCCCGGGCTGTACGTCACCGGCGACCCGGGCGCGGTCGACGAGCCGGCCAAGGTCGGGTCGCTGTCGATCCGGATCGGGCTCGGCTGGGCCAAGTCGCACTCCTTCACCACCGGCCAGTGCCCGGTGATGAAGTACAACCGGCAGCTGATGATGGCGATCCTGCACGACAAGGTGCAGATCGCCAAGAACGTCAACGCCACCGTGATCCCGCTCGACCAGGCCCCCCAGGGCTACCAGGACTTCGACAAGGGCGCGGCCCGCAAGTACATCCTCGACCCCCACGGCATGGTCGCCTGACCTAGCCGGGCAGGGCGAGCATCCGCTCCAGGGCGACCAGGGCTTCGGCCCTGGTCGTCTTGTCGACGCTGACTTGGTTGGGGACGCGGCCGGCCACCAGCTCCTCCAGGGCCCAGGTCAGGTGGGGGAGGTCGATGCGGTTCATGGTCGAGCAGAAGCAGACCGTGCGGTCCAGGAAGGCGATTGTCTTGTCCGGGTGCTCGGTGGCCAGCCGGTGGACCAGGTTCAGCGCGGTGCCGATGGCCCACCTGGACCCGGGCGGGGACGCCGCCACCACCTTGATGATCCGCTCGGTCGAGCCGACCTCGTCGGCCTTGGAGACAACGTCGTGGCGGCACTCGGGGTGGACCAGCACCCGCACGCCGGGGATGCGCTCGCGGACCCGGTCGACGTGGTCGGGCAGGAAGCGGTGGTGGACCGAGCAGTGCCCGCGCCACAGCAGCACCCTGGCCGCCCGGACCCGGTCCGGGTCGAGGCCGCCCTCGTGGCGGTGCGGGTCCCAGACCACGCAGTCGGCCGCGTCCAGGCCCATGGCCAGGGCGGTGTTGCGGCCCAGGTGCTGGTCGGGCAGGAACAGCACCCGCTCGGCCCGCTCGAACGCCCAGGCCATGGCCGTGGCCGCGTTGGAGGAGGTGCAGATGGCGCCGCCCTCGCGGCCGGTGAAGGCCTTGATCGCGGCCGAGGAGTTCATGTAGGTCAGGGGCACGGTCCCGCCGGGCACCCACTCCTCGAGGATCTCCCAGGCCTCGTCGACCTGGGCCCAGGTGGCCATGTCGGCCATGGAGCAGCCGGCGGCCAGGTCGGGCAGAATCACCTGCTGGTGGTCGCCGGTGAGGATGTCGGCCGACTCGGCCATGAAGTGGACCCCGCAGAAGACCACGAACTCGGCCTCGGGCCGGGCCGCGGCCTGCTGGGCCAGGCGGAAGGAGTCGCCGCGGGCGTCGGCGAACTGGATGACCTCGTCGCGCTGGTAGTGGTGGCCGAGCACGAACGCCCGGTCGCCGAGGGCGGCCCGGGCCGCCCGGGCCCGCTCGACCAGCTCGGGGTCGGAGGCCGGCGGCAGGTCGCCCGGGCAGGTGGTGCCCTTCTCGGACGCCCGCTGGGGGCCGAGGAGGTCGAGGAAGACGGTGCCGGAGGCCATCGGTCGCTCCGTCCATGAGGTCGTGAACGCGCGCACATGATAGCGGCGGAGCAAGCTCGTCGCCTTTCGGGACGGTCCACTTGTCCAGGGACCAGGGCGGCGGTGGTCAGCTCGATGGGTCGCCCCTGCCCAGCAGGACGGCCGAGACCCCCCAGGCCAGGGCGAGGATGGCCAGCAGCACGGCCGAGCTGAACCAGGCGGCGTCCCCGGACACCCTGCCGAGGACCGCGAACAGCACCGCCGACAGGCCGAACCCGATCGCCCCGGCCCGGGCCCGGGACCGGGTCAGCCGCCGGAACTTGAGCGGGTTGAGCATGCTGGTCCAGCTCCGCCGCCGCCGCTCCGGCGCCGGGACCGCTCCCGACCGGGCCGCCACCGCCGAGGCGGCCTCCCGCTCCCGCGCCCGCGAACGTCGTCCCATTGGCCCCGGCCTCCCTCCGCCAGCTCCGTGCCGCCACATCGTATCCGGGAGCCGGTAGGCTCCGCCCATGCGCGTCGTGGTCGCACCGGACAAGTTCGAGGGCAGCCTGACCGCCGGCCAGGCCGCCGCGGCCGTCGAGGCCGGCCTGCGCCGGGCCCGGTCCGACGCCGAGGTGGTCCGGCTGCCGCTGGGCGACGGCGGCGCCGGCACCCTGGAGGCGCTGGTCGCGGCCGGGTTCGAGCGGGTGCCGGTGACGGCCACCGGGCCGACCGGCGAGCCGGTGGCGGCGGCCATCGCCGTCGACGGCCCTCGCGCGTTCGTCGAGATGGCCGAGGCGTCCGGGCTCAAGCGCCTGCCCGGGGGCAGGCGGGCGCCGCTGGAGGCGACCACCTACGGCACCGGGGAGCTGGTCCGGGCAGCCCTCGACCACGGCGCCCGCGAGATCGTCCTCGGCATCGGGGGCAGCGCCACCACCGACGGCGGCGCCGGCATGGCCGCCGCCCTCGGGGCCCGCCTCCTCGACCAGGCCGGCGCCGACCTGCCGCCCGGCGGGGCGGCCCTGCTCCGGCTGGCCAGGATCGACGTCTCGGGCCTGGACCAGCGCCTGCGCGAGGTCCGGGTCACGGTCGCCTCCGACGTCGACAACCCGCTGACCGGCCCCGAGGGCGCCGCCCACATCTACGGCCCCCAGAAGGGCGCCCGCCCCGACGACGTGCTGCTGCTCGACTCGGCCCTGCGCCGCTACGCCCGGGTCCTGGCCGAGGACCTGGGCCGGGACGTGGCCGGCATTCCCGGCGCGGGGGCGGCCGGCGGGCTGGGGGCCGGGGCCATCGCCTTCCTCGGGGCCGAGCTGCGCACCGGCATCGAGCTGGTCCTGGAGCTGGTCGGCTTCGACCGGGCGGTCGCCGGGGCCGACCTGGTGGTCACCGGCGAGGGCAAGCTGGACGCCCAGAGCCTGCGCGGCAAGGCCCCGGTGGGGGTGGCCCGGGCCGCCGCCGCCCACGGCGTCCCGGTGGTCGCCGTGGCCGGCGTGGTCGAGGTCGCCGACCGGGAGCTGCGCGCGGCCGGGTTCGAGGAGGCCCACGCCCTGTCCGAGCTGGAGCCGGACCGGCGGCGGTCCATGGCCGAGGCCGCCCCGCTGCTGGAGCGCCTGGCCGAGCGGATCGGCCGGGCCTGGGCGTCCCTGCCGTGACGGCCGAAGGGCTGCCCAGGGCGGCCGCGGCGGTGGTGACCGCCGGCCGCTCGCTCGGCCTGGAGGTGGACGTGCGCGAGTTCCCCGAGGGCACCCGCACCGCCGCCGACGCCGCCCGGGCGATCGGCTGCGAGGTCGACCAGATCGTCAAGTCGCTGGTGTTCATGGCCGACACCGACCCGGTGCTGGTGCTGACCAGCGGCGGCAACCGGGTCGACGTGGTAAAGGTGGG
>DATABK010000374.1:0-4456 GCA_036259695.1 Actinomycetes bacterium
CTTGGCCCCGGCTGGGGCATGGGCGGCGGCGGCCGGGTCCTGGTGGGGCCCGGAGACGTAGGCGGCCTTGAACCGCTCGTAGGTGACCGTGCCGACCTTCAGGTAACCGAAGCCGGGCAGGGGCGGCAGGTGGAAGGCGTCGGGGGTGTCGAGGGTGACCTGGCTCTCGGCGGCCGAGAAGGTGCGCAGCCCCAGCCGGTACGACAGGTAGGTGTCGAGGCCCTTGAGGCGGCCGCCCTCGATCCGCTGGCTCGACAGCAGCAGGTGGACGCCGATGCTGCGGCCGATGCGGCCGATGGTCAGGAACAGCTCGATGAACTCCGGCTTGGCGGTGAGCAGCTCGCCGAACTCGTCGATCAGCACCAGCAGGTGGGGGAGCGGCTCCAGCTCGGGTCGGGTGGCCCGGGCCGCCGCGTGGTCGGCGATGTGGGCCAGGTTGCCGGCGTCCTTGAGCACCTGCTGGCGGCGCTGGACCTCCCCGGCCAGGCTGGCGTGGACCCGCTCGACCAGCCCGGCGTCGTCGGCCAGGTTGGTGATCACCCCGGCCACGTGCGGCAGCCCGGCGAAGGGGGCGAAGGTGGCGCCGCCCTTGTAGTCGATCAGCACCATGCCGAGCCGGTCGGGCGGGTGGGTGACGGCCAGGGCCAGCACCAGGGTCCGCAGCAGCTCGCTCTTGCCCGACCCGGTGGCCCCGACGCACAGGCCGTGGGGGCCCATGCCGAGCTGGGCCGGCTCCTTGAGGTCGAGGCGCAGCGGCTCCCCGGCGTCGGTGACGCCGATCGGCACCCGCAGGAAGTCGCGCTCGGAGCGCGGCGCCCACAGCCGCTCCAGGTCCAGGGCGGTCGGGTCGTCGACGCCCAGCATCGCCGGCAGGTGCACCGGCCCGGCGTGCGGGTTGTCCTCGACCACCGACTCGGGCGACAGCCGCAGCGGGGCCAGCATCCGGGCCAGCCCCTCGGCCAGGGGCGGCGGCACCTCGTCGAGCAGGCCGGTGACCGGCGCCGCCTCGGCCGGCCGGAGGTCCTCGACCGTGACCCGGCGGCCGTCGACCGTGACCCGGACGGCGACCTCCTCGGGCTCGTGCAGCCGGTCGCCGACCAGGTGCAGGACCGTGACCCCCATGTCGGGGGCGGAGACGGCCTGGTCGGGCAGGGGCAGCTCCTTGGCCACGTCGCCGCCGGCGTCGTGCACCACCAGCAGCCGCGGCGCCAGGGCCAGGGCGCCCCCGGCGTCCAGGCCGCGCCTGGCCTCGGCGGCGTAGGTGGCCCGCGCCCCCAGGTCGGCGGCCAGCACCCCGGCCAGCTGGTCCAGCCCGGGGGCGATCCGGCGGGCCTCGGTCGGCCCGTCGCGCCGCTCGGAGTCCAGCAGGTGCGGCAGCCACTTGGTCCAGGACCAGTCGTCCAGCCGGTCGGCGCTGGCGGCCACCGCCAGGGCGACGTCGTCGGGGGCGTGCAGGGCGGCCAACTGGACCAGCAGCGCCCTGGCCAGCTCCAGGACGGCGGCGCGGTCGCCGACCAGGCTGACGTTGCCGGCCCGGTCGAGGGGGACCAGCAGCGGCATCTGCGGGACGGTGGCGAAGCGGCGCTCCACCGCCCGGGCCTCGGCGCGCATGAACCGGTCGGTGGGCCGCAGCGAGGTGCCGTCGTCCTGGAGGGCCACCGGGCGCGCCGGCACCTGGCCCATGCCGGCCCGCAGTCGCAGGAAGTCCTCGTCGGCCCGGCGGCGCTCCCAGCGCCGGGCCGGGTCGCGGACGACGTCGACCAGGGCGGCCGGCGGCGGGTCCAGGGCCAGCGCCCCGGCCCGGACCCGCTGCTCGTCGGCGGCCAGCTCCTGGCGCAGCTCCTCCAGGTAGTCCAGGTAGCGTTCGCGCTGCTGGCGCCGCTGACGGGCCGCCTGGCCGCTCTGCGACAGCAGCATGGCCAGGCCGCCGAAGATGGTCACGACCATGATCAGGGCGCCGACGGCCAGCATGGCCGGGTTCCGGAAGACCAGCATCATCCCGAGCGACGAGGTCGCCCCGGCCACCGGCAGCAGGGCCTGGAGCGGGTTGCCGGAGCGGCCCTCGGGCAGGGTCGGCGGGGCCTCGATGGTGCGCGGCCCGCGGTCGGGGGCCGGCCGCACCATCCGCGCCGGGCGGTGCACCAGCCGCCTCACCGGCCGCACCCGTCGTCGCTGGTCGGAGATGGCATTTGTACCGATTATCCTTCTGCGGGATGGTCGCCTATGATATGCCGCCGTCGACGCCGATCCCCCATCTGGCGAAGAGGAGGCCATTGCCGTGAGATTCGACGTGGGTAGCCAGACCCTGTCGACACTGACCAGCCAGACCCAGGGCGCCAGCGGCGACCTGGGGGCACTCATCAAGCAGCTGATCGCGGCCGCCCAGCCGCTCGAAGGCAAGTTCAACGGGGCCGGCAAGGCCGCCTTCGACTCGTTCAAGGCCCGCTCGGACGAGATCACCGCCGACCTGAACTCGTCGCTGTCGGCCATCCTCGGCGGCATCGCCGGCATGGACACCGCCCTCGTCCAGGGCGAGACCGAGATGGCCGACAACTCCCGGACCAGCCTCGGCGCGGCCAACTTCGACGCCGCCCGCTTCGGAGGCCGCGGCTGACGCGCCGGCCCAAACCGCCAGCATCCGAGGAGGAACCGAGATGGCGAACGCCGACCGCCGCAGCTACGACGTCGCGGCATCCCAAGAGGCCCAGGGCAACCTGCACGCGGTCATCGCCCGACTGGAGGCACTGATCGGCTAGCGGGACGCCGACGTCAAGCGGGCCATGGCCGACTTCCAGGCCGACGGCGTGTCCGACCAGTACCACGACAAGGAGCGGCGCTGGAACAGCGCCGCCGGCGAGGTCCGCTCGATCATCGCCCTGGTCCGCGGCACCCTCGAGCAGAACGACGCCACCGCCCAGAGCACCCTGGCCCGGGCCAGGAACGCGGTCGACTCGATCGGCTGACGGCGACCAGGGAGACGACTCCGGTGAGCAGATGGGACATCGACCCGTCCGGGGTGCGCAGCGTGGTGTCGCGGACGATCGACCGCGCCGAGCGGTTCGAGGAGCAGGCCAGGTCCTATGAGCAGGCCCTGGGCAGCGCCGCCCAGGCCAGCGGCAGCCAGATCGTCGGCCAGGCCCTGGTCGACTTCGCGACCTCCAACGCCCAGGCGTTCCAGTTCCTGGTCGACCGGACCTCGCGGGTGGTGAACGGGGCCATCGACGCCACCGCCGCCTACCTCGACGGCGACCTGACCATGGCCGGCACCGCGCAGCGCAACGCTGCCTCGTAGGCGGGGGGCAGGCGTGATCAACCCAGGTGCCATCCCGAAATTCCAGGGCGACCTCGACGCCCTCGAGGGCGACGCGGCCACCCTGAAGGGCGTCGGCCAGGGGGTCCGCGGCACCGGCGCGGACGTCCACTCGACCTGGCAGGGGCTGGCCGCCTTCTACGAGGCGCCCGAGGCGGCCCAGCTGTTCGCGGCCACCGAGCCGGTGCGCAGCCGGGCCGGCGACCTCGGCGACGACATCGGCTCGGTCGCCGGCACCCTGTCCAGCTACGCCGCCGAGGTGCGTCCGATCGCCGCCCGGCTGGACGCCCTGCGGGCCGAGGCGTCCGCGTTCGTGGCCGAGGTGTCCGGCGACGACGACTGGCGTGAGGACGGCGACAAGGTCGACCGCCACAACGGCCTGCTGATCCAGGTCGACCAGCAGGTCCTGGCCCTCCAGGACGCCGAGCGGACCGCCGCCAACGCCATCAACGCCCTGTTCGGCGGGCGCCAGTGGCACGCCGGGGGCAGCGACGCCAACGCCTACGGGCCGACCGAGATCCCGGCCGACGTCGAGCGTCCCTGGGGGGCGCCGGAGGAGAAGGACGAGCCCTGGTGGAAGGACGTCTGGAACGGCGGCGTCTCGCTGGTCAAGGGGTTCGTGGTCGACGGCCTGTGGGAGGACCTCAAGGGCCTGTTCGGGTTCGTCAACATCTTCGACTGGAACACCTTCTCCGGGTCCTGGGGCGGGCTGTGGACCCTGACCGGGAAGTGGTTCTACGCGCCCGGCGAGGCCGCCGAGGGCTGGAAGAACCTGGGCAAGGCGATCGTCGCCTGGGACACGTGGAGCCAGGACCCGGCACGGGCCTTCGGCACGGTCCTGTTCAACGTGGTCACCTTGCCAATCGGGTTCGTGAAGGTCTTCAAGGCCAGCAAGGCCAGCAAGGCCGGCAAGGCCGACGACGTGGCCGACGCCGCCGGCGACGCCGGCAGGCTGCCCGACGGCGCCCGGCTGGCCGACGCCGGCAGGCTCGACCCCGACCTGCCGACCGTCGGCGACCTGGCCGCCCGACTTGACGCCGGCACCCCCGACCTCCGCATGGGCGACCTGGACGCCGCCGCCGGCAGGGCCGACGAGGTCGCCGCCGCCGCCGACGACGTGCCCGCCCGGGACCGGGAGCGGCTCCC
>DATABK010000375.1:0-6259 GCA_036259695.1 Actinomycetes bacterium
CTGGGCGGCCTCGGCGTCGCGGCCGAGGCGGCGCAGCAGGTCGGCCCGGGTGGCGTGGAACAGGTGGTAGCCGTCCAGCTCCAGCTCGTCCACCAGGGTGAGCGCGGCCGCCGGCCCCTCGACCTCGGCCACGGCGACGGCGCGGTTGAGGGCCACCACCGGGCCCGGGGCCAGGGCCAGCAGCTGGTCGTACAGGGCGAGGATCTGCCGCCAGTCGCTGGCCGCCGCCGTCGGGGCGGCGCTGTGGACGGCGTTGATGGCCGCCTGGACCTGGTAGGGGCCGGGCTGGTTGCGGCGCAGGCAGCGACGGACGAGGGCCTGGCCCTCGGCGATGCGGTCGCGGTCCCAGCGGCTCCGGTCCTGGTCGGCCAGGAGGACCAGCGCCCCGTCCGGGGTCGTGCGGGCGGCCCGGCGGGCGTCGACCAGCAGCATCAGGGCCAGCAGTCCCAGGGCCTCGGGCTCGTCGGGCATGAGCTCGGCCAGGACCCGGCCCAGGCGGATCGCCTCGGCGGACAGCTCCTGGCGGACCAGGGCGTCCCCGGCGCTGGCCGCATAGCCCTCGTTGAAGATCAGGTAGACGACGGCCAGCACGGCCCGCAGCCGGTCGGGCAGCTCGGCCGCGTCCGGGACCCGGTAGGGGATCCCGGCGTCGCGGATCTTGGCCTTGGCCCGGACCAGGCGCTGGGCCATGGTCGGCTCGGGGACGAGGAACGCGCGGGCGATCTCGGCCGTGGTCAGGCCGCCGAGCAGCCGCAGGGTCAGCGCGACCTGGACGCCGGGGCCGAGGGCCGGGTGGCAGCAGGTGAAGATCAGCCGCAGGCGGTCGTCGCGCACCGGGCCCTCCTCAGCCGGCTCGTCCCGGGCGTGGAGCAGGGCCGCCTGGGCGTGGCGGTCCTCCCGGGAGGCTTCCCGCCGCAGCCGGTCGACGGCCCGGTTGCGGGCGGTGGTGATGATCCAGCCGGCCGGGCTCGGCGGCAGCCCGGCCGACGGCCAGCGCTCGACGGCCGCCGCGAACGCGTCCTGGACGGCCTCCTCGGCCACGTCGATGTCGCCGAAGACCCGGACCAGGACGGCCACGGCCCGGCCGTGCTCCCGGCGGAAGACACGCTCGATCTCGGCTGGGGCGACGGCGGGCACGCCCCGCTCAGTCCCCTGGGTCGCCCTGGAACGGCCGGACCTCGACCGGCAGGGTGGTGACCTCGGCGATCCGGCGGCCCCACTCCAGGGCGGCGTCAAGGTCGGGCGCCCGGACGATGGTGAACCCGCCGAGGTGCTCCTTGCTCTCGGCGAAGGGGCCGTCGGTGACGAGGGCGGCGCCGTCGGCGACCCGGACCACGGTGGCCGTGCTCGGCGGGTGCAGCCCGCCGGCGAACACCCAGGCCCCGGCCTGCTTGAGCTCGGCGTTGAGGGCGTCGAGCTCGGCCATGATCGGCTCCAGCACCTCGGGCGGGGGCGCCGGCCCGTCCGGCTGGTAGACGCTGAGCAGGTACTGCTTCATCGGTCGGCTCCTTCCGTCGTCACCGGTCAGCCGGGTGGTAGGTGGCGATGATCACGCCGGTGGTGGTCGGTGTGGCGTTGACCAGCCGCAGGGTGGACGGCGGGCCGCCCTCGGGGAACAGCCGCCGCCCCGACCCCAGCACCAGCGGGTGGATCAGGAGCACATACTCGTCGATCAGGTCCCGCCGGCGCAGCGACTGGATCAGCCCGCCGCTGCCGAGCACGGTCAGGTCCTGGCCCGGCTCCTGCTTGAGCCGGGCCACGGCGTCGGCGGCGTCGCCGGCCAGCAGCTCGGAGTTGCGCCAGGGCAGCGGCACGTCCGGCGAGGTCGAGGCGACGTACTTCAGGGTGTTGTCCAGCACCTCGGTGAACGGGTTGCCGGTCTGGTGGGGCCAGAAGGAGTAGAAGTCCTCATAGGTCCGCCGCCCCAGCAGCAGGGGCCCGGCGTCGGCCATGCCCTCGGCCACGAACTGGCCCAGAACCTCGTCGTTGTAGGGCACCGCCCAGCCGCCGTAGGGGAACCCGCCCCGGGTGTCCTCGTCGGCCCGGCCCGGGGCCTGCATCACACCGTCCAGGGTCACGCTGTTGAACACGCTGAGCTTGCGCATCGGGCGCTCCTCCCGTTGTTCGAGGGGTCGTCTCACCCTCTACACGAACGGGACCGGCCCGGATCGACACTACCGGCGCAGCAGCGGCATCACGACCTCGTCGAGCACCGACACGACGAAGTCGTCGGGCACCGGGGGGCCGTCGACCAGGAACCGCTGCACCACCATGGCCAGGCCGACCTCGGCCACGAGCTGGGTGGCGGCCTCCGGCCGGACCTGGCCGCGGTCGGCGGCCCGTTGCAGCACGGCCAGGAAGCTGGCCTTGCGGGGGGCCAGGACCCGCTCGTGGAGCAGGGCCTTGAACTGGTGGTCGCGGTCGGCCTGGGCGAGCAGGCACTGGAGGGCGCAGCCGGTGGGGGAGTTGACCATGGCCGCCATCCGCCGGAGCAGCTCCAGCAGGTCCTCGCGGACCTCGCCGTGGTCGGGCAGGTCGGCCAGGGACGGCAGGGCATGGTCGATGGCGTCGACCACCAGGTCGTCCTTGCCGGGCCAGCGGCGGTACAGGGCCGCCTTGCCGGTCTGGGCGCAGCCGGCGACCCCCTCCATGGTCAGGCCGGTGTAGCCGACCGTCTGGAGCTGGCGGAAGACGGCGTCGTAGATCGCCCGCTCCAGGGCGTCGCCCCGGCGCCGGGTCGGGGCGCCCGGCGTGGCCATCGCCACCTCCAGCGATCAAATAGTGAACGCTTGCGTTCCTAAAGCGGCGGGTGTACCGTCGCCCACATTGTGAACGCGATCGTACACTAGGAAGGGGACGGCAGCATGGCGGTCACGACCTCGGAGGTGGCGGCGCGCCCGCCAGGTTCGGCACGGCGGGGCTACCGCCCCGCGCTGGCGCTCACGATCATCGCGGCGTCACAGCTCATGGTGATCCTGGACGCCACCATCGTGAACATCGCCCTGCCCCAGGTCCAGCAGGCCCTTGGCTTCTCCACCACCGACCTGTCGTGGGTCCTGAACGCCTACACCCTGACCTTCGGCGGCCTGCTCCTGCTCGGCGGCCGGGCCGGCGACATCCTCGGCCGGCGCCGGATGTTCATCGCCGGGATCCTGGTCTTCACCCTGGCCTCGTTCCTCGGCGGCCTGGCCACCTCCTCGGGCTGGCTGCTGGCCGCCCGCGCCCTCCAGGGCGTCGGCGGGGCCATCACCGCCCCCACCGCCCTGGCCCTGATCACCACCAACTTCGCCGAGGGCACCGAACGCAACCGCGCCTTCGGGGTCTTCGGCGCCGTGGCCGGGGCCGGCGGCGCCATCGGCCTGCTCGCCGGGGGCATGCTCACCTCGTGGCTGTCGTGGCGCTGGGTGCTGTTCGTGAACGTGCCCATCGGCGTCCTGCTGGCCGTGCTCGCCCCCCTCTACATCACCGAGTCCGACCGCCAGCCGGGCCGGTTCGACCTCGCCGGCGCCCTCACCTCCACCGCCGGCATGACCGCCCTGGTCTACGGCTTCATCAGCGCCGCCCAGGACGGCTGGACCGACCCCATCACCCTCGGCTCCTTCACCGCCGCCGCCGTCCTGCTGGCCGCCTTCCTGTCCATCGAGACCAGGACCCGGCAGCCGATCACCCCGATGCACATGTTCGCCGACCGCAACCGGGCCGGCAGCTACGCCATCATGCTGTCGCTGGCCGCGGCCATGTTCGGCATGTTCTTCTTCCTCACCCTGTTCGTGCAGGACGTGCTCGGCTACAGCCCGCTCCGGGCCGGCATCTCGTTCCTGCCCGTGACGGCCACCATCATTCTCTCCTCCCAGTTCGCGGCCCGGTCCCTGCCCCGGTTCGGCCCCAAGCGGCTGATGACCGCCGGCGCCCTGCTCGCCGCCACCGGCCTCGCCTGGCTCACCCAGGTCTCGGTGACCAGCGGCTACCTGGACGGCCTGCTCGGCCCGATGCTCGTGTTCGCCGCCGGCATGGGCCTGCTGTTCGTCCCCCTGACCATCGTCGCCGTCTCCGGCGTCCCACCGCACGAGGCCGGGGCCGCCTCCAGCCTCCTCAACGTCATGCAGCAGGTCGGCGGCTCCCTCGGCCTGTCCATCCTGGTCACCGTCTTCGGCACGGCCAGCCGCAACGAGGCCACCACCCAGGTGGCCCAGTTCCTGCGGACCGCCCCGCCCGACGCCCAGGCCCAGTTCCAGCAGACCAGCCAGCTCCCGGCCCCCTGGGCCGACCAGATCCTGGCCCACGGCATCTCCACCTCGTTCCAGCTCGCGGTCGTGTTCGCCGCCCTGGCCTTCGTGGTCGCCGTGGCCGTGATCCGCCCGAGGAGGCCGGAGCCGGTGGCGGTGGAGGCTATCCGGCGATGACCACCTTGCCGCCGGTGCGGGCCTGGCCGAGGTAGCGGATGGCCTTGGGGGCCTCGGCCAGCGGGAAGGTCCGGTCGAGAACGGCCGTGACCTTCCCGGCCTCGATGAGCTCGCGCAAGGTCTCGAGGTCGTCCTGGCGGGGCTTGGAGCTCAGCATCCGCAGCCGCTGGGGCACGAACCGTGACAGCGCCACCGCCCGGAGGTTGCGGTCGAAGCCGCCCATCCAGCGGCCTCGCCCCTCGCTGCCCACGATCACCAGCGTCCCCCTGGGCGTGAGGGCACGCCGGAGCCGGGACAGGGAGCGGTGGCCGGCGGTGTCGATGATGACGTCCCAGTGGCGGGACCCGTCGGTGACGTCGTCGCGGGTGTAGTCGACGACGTCGTCGGCGCCGAGCCCGCGGACCAGGCCGTCCTGGGTGGGGCCGGCCACCCCGGTGACGTGGGCGCCCAAGGCCTTGGCGAGCTGGACCGCGAACGACCCCACCCCGCCGGCCGCCCCGAGGACCAGCACCCGTTGCCCGGGCTGGACCTCGCCAACGTCGCGGACCGCCTGGAGGGCGGCCAGCCCGGAGATGGGAACGGCCGCCGCCTGCTCGAAGGAGAGGGCCGCCGGCTTGGGGGCGAAGTGGTCCTCGGGCGCGATCGCGTACTCGGCGTAGGAGCCGTTGTCGGTCCAGCCGAACACCGCGTCGCCCGGGCGGAACCGGGTCACGTGCGCGCCGACGGCCTCGACCCGCCCGGCCAGGTCCATGCCCCGCACCGGGACCTTGGGCCTGCGCAGCCCCATGGTCGGGACGACAAGGCGGATCAGGTAGGGCAGGCCGGTCATGACGTGCTCGACGCCCCGGTCCAGGCCGGCCGCGTGCACCCGGACCAGCACCTCGTCGCCGGATGGGACCGGCTTGGCGATGTCCCTGAGCTGGAGGACCTCGGCGGGGCCGTAGGTGTCCTGGACGATGGCCTTCATGGTGGTCTCGCGGCCCGTGGTGGCCTCGGGGCTCGTGGCGCTCTCGGGCCACGTCGTCTGCGTCGCTGGCTGCATCTTGGGTTCCCTTCCCGTAGACTTACGATGTAAGGTATTCTTACACCGTAAGGTTGTCAACCCCCGGATGTTGCGGTTGGTGGAGGACACGACATGGCGACCCAGCCCGACCCGAGCCCAGCCGCCCGCATCCCCCTGACCAGGGAGCGGGTCCTGCGGGCGGCCGTCGCTATGGCCGACCGGGACGGCGTCGCCTCGCTCAGCATGCGCAAGCTGGCCAAGGAGCTCGGGGTCGAGGCCATGTCCCTCTACCACCACGTGGCCGGCAAGGACGCGCTGCTGGACGGCATGGTCGACCACGTCTTCGGCGAGATCGACCTTCCGGCGGGGGAGCGGAGCTGGAAGGAGGCCATGCGCCAGCGGGCCATCTCGGCCCGGGCCGCCCTCCGGCGCCACCCCTGGGCGATCGCCCTGATGGAGTCGAGGTCGACCCCGGGCCCGGCCAACCTCCGCCACCACGACGCCGTGATCGGCTGCCTCCGCCAGGCCGGCTTCCCGGTCGCCCTGACCGCCCACGCCTACTCGATCCTGGACGCCTACATCTACGGGTTCGCGCTCCAGGAGGCGAGCCTCCCCTTCGACACCCCGGAGGAGACGGCCGAGGTGGCCCAGTCGATCATGGCCGAGTTCCCGGCCGACGCCTTTCCCCACCTGGCCGAGCTGGCCGTCGAGCACGTCCTCCAGCCCGGCTACGACTACGGCGACGAGTACGAGTTCGGCCTCGATTTGATCCTCGACGGACTCGACAGGGCCTTCGAAGCGGCCTGAGACCGACGGCGGAGACCTGGTCGACGGCGACAGCTCTTGTCGTGAG
>DATABK010000376.1:0-3069 GCA_036259695.1 Actinomycetes bacterium
GAGGCCTCCCGGGTTGCGGCTCAGCGGCACCCAGACGGCGCCGTCGCGGGTGACCGGGCGGGGGTGGATGCGAGGGTCGCCGGTGGCCGGGGCGCCGGTCGGCGGGGGCACCGGCTCGGACACCTCCGGCCCGCCGGCGCCCCCGGCCCCGGCCTGCCAGAACCTCCTCTCCAGCGCCGAGGCCGCGGCCGCGCTGGGCGCCCCGGTGGCCAGGACCGAGACCCGCGACGGCTTCCTGGTCCGCACCTGCACCTTCTGGACCAGCGGCGACCGCTACCTGCTGGTCCAGGTCAGCCGGGGCGTGGCCGCCTCCCGGGAACAGTTCGAGCTGAGCCGGCTCCCCGGTGACCGGACCGTCTCCGGGATCGGCCAGGCCGCCCGCTGGACCCGCGACACCGGTCTGCTGGACGTGCTCGACGGCGCCGCCCGGTTCCAGGTCGGCCTGTTCGTCCCGTCCGGGGCGGCCGCCGGAGCCGAGCCCCCGGCCCGGCTGGAGACCGCCGCCCGGGCGATCACCACCCGCCTCTAGGTCCCGGCTGGCGGTAGCATCGCCCGGCCGGCCGCCGACCCCGGAATCGAGAGACCGGAGACGAGATGCCCAACCCGCTGCAGGGCGGCCGCGGCCGCCCGCTGCATCCGATGCTGGTGCACTTCCCGATCGCCCTGTACCCGACCAGCCTGGTCTTCGACGCCCTCTCCCACCTGCGCGACGACGGCAACCCGTTCGTGGTCGGGGCGTTCTCCCTGGTCGTCATCGCCCTGGTGGTCTCGGCCCTGGCCGTCGCCGCCGGGTTCGCCGACTTCCTGCTGATCGAGAACGGCACCCGCACCTGGCGGATCGCCGTGCTCCACATGAGCATGCAGCTCGTCACCGCCGGGCTGTTCCTGGCCAACGCCGTCCTGCGGGGCCGCGACCTCGACGTGACCTCGACGCCGACCGGCCCGATCGTCCTCAGCGTGATCGGCCTGCTGACCCTGACCGTCGCCGCCGCGCAGTCCCCGGCGGCGCCCCCGGCCGAGGTCCCGCCGGCCGAGCCCGGTCCCGACCGCCCCGCCTAGACGAACGCCTCCAGGCCGGCCGCCTCGTAGGGGACCCCCTCGCGGTCGGCCACGGCCAGGAGGGCGTCGCGGACCCGGCCCAGGGCCAGGACCTGGACGGCCGGGTCGGCGGTGGGGTCGAGCAGGCGACGGTAGTCCCCGCCGAACGCCGGGCCGGCCACGTCGGTGGCGGCGGTGGTGTGGAGGGCGTGGGGCAGGTTGCGGTAGGCGGTGCGGGTCAGGAGGCCGACGGCCAGGGCGGCCAGCACGGCCCCCTCCTTGACGGCCAGGAGGGTGGTCGGCAGGTCGCCGGCCAGCTCGGCGGCGCGGGCCTTGGCGTCCCAGGACAGCAGCTGGACCAGGTCGACGCCGGCGGCGGCGGCGAACACCTCCGGGGCGGCCTCCTCGACGGCGGCCTGGTGGACGTGCGTCAGCTTGTGGAAGAACCCGCCCGGATCGTGGACGGCCAGGTGGTTGACGTACTGGTCGGCGGCCAGGGGCCAGGCCGGGCCGATGTGGCCGGCCTCCTCCAGGTAGGCGTCGGCGGCGATCGCGCTCAGGTCGACCACCGTGCCCCGGTGGCGCAGGTAGCGGTCGGGCACCTCGACCTCGGGGCCGGTGGTGACCACGGCCAGGTCCAGGTCGGACTCCTCGCCGTCGTCGCCCCTGGCCACCGAGCCGTGGACGCCGACGGCGGCGATCGTCGCCCCGTGCTTGCCCAGCAGCCGCTCGGTCAGGTCGGCGGCCAGCCGCAGTCGCTCGTCGTGGTCCACCGGCCAAGGCTACCGGGAACCGGCCGTCCGGCCGATCCCGGATCGGCCGATCGGTTGACCCGGGGCCCGGCGGCCAGCGGGTAGGCTCGGGGGCATGGACGGATCGCCCGTGCTCTGGTGCAAGGACCTGCGCAAGCGCTTCAAGGAGCGCCTGGCCGTCGACGGGGTCGGGTTCGAGGTCGCCCCCGGGGAGACCTACGGGCTGCTCGGGCCCAACGGCGCCGGCAAGACCACCACCATCTCGATGATCTGCGGGCTCCTGCGCCGCGACGGCGGCGAGGTCACCGTGGCCGGGGCGTCCCTGGACCGCGACCCCGGCCAGGTCAAGGCGGCCATCGGCTACGTGCCCCAGGACGTCGCCCTCTACCCGGACCTGAGCGGGCTGGAGAACCTGCGGTTCTGGGGGCGGATGTACGGCCTGTCCGGCCGGGACCTGGCCGAGCGGGTCGAGGCCACCCTGGAGGTCGTCGGGCTGACCGAGCGGGCCGGCGACAAGGTGGCCGACTACTCGGGCGGGATGCAGCGGCGGCTCAACATCGCCGCCGGGATGCTGCACCGGCCGCGGCTGCTGGTCCTGGACGAGCCGACGGTCGGGGTCGACCCCCAGAGCCGCAACGCCATCCTCTCCAACGTCGAGGCCCTTGGCGGCCAGGGGATCGCCGTGCTCTACACCACCCACTACATGGAGGAGGCCGAGCGCCTCTGCGACCGGGTCGGGATCATCGACCAGGGCCGCCTGATCGCCGAGGGCACCCGGCGGGAGCTGGTGGCCAGGATCGGGGAGCGCGACCGCATCGAGCTGACCGCTGGCGGCGACCTGGCCCGGCTGGCCGGGGTGACCGCCAGGCTGGAGGGCGTGGACGAGGCCAGCGTGGTCGCCGGCGGCGTCCACCTGGTCGCCCGGGACGGCCGCCGGCTGCTGCCGCGGCTGCTCGAGGCGGCCGAGCATGCCGGGGCCGAGGTCACCAGCGTCGAGCTGGTCGAGCCCGACCTGGAGGCCGTGTTCCTCCACCTCACCGGCAAGGCCCTGCGGGACTGAGGGGCGAGGCCGATGCTGCGGACCGCCCTGCTCGTCGCCGGCAAGGACCTGCGCCAGCGGCTGCGGGACCGCTCGGCCCTGGTGATCGCCTTCGTGGCCCCGTTCGTGCTCGCCTCGATCATCGGGCTGGCGTTCGGCGGGGAATCGGCCTTCCGGGCCACCTACGCCGTCGCCGACGCCGACCGGGGAGCGGTGGCGACCGGCTTCACCGACGGGGTC
>DATABK010000377.1:0-2211 GCA_036259695.1 Actinomycetes bacterium
CCGCCCACGACCCGACCGCCGAGGGCTCCCGCGAAGGGGTCGCCCTGGCCACCGCCGCCCGGGTCGCCGCCCTGCCCGCCCCGACGCCCGCCCGCTGACCCCGGAGGACTGCCGTGCTGCACGTGGAACAGACCGCCGACCGCTGCATCAAATGCAACATCTGCAACACGGTCTGCCCGGTCTCGGCGGTGACCGACCTGTTCCCAGGGCCCAAGTACGAGGGGCCGCAGGGCCAGCGGTTCCGGGCCGGCATCGACACCCGCGAGTCGCCCGAGGCCGGCGGATCCCCCGATCACTCGCTCGACTACTGCTCGGCCTGCGGGCTCTGCACCCAGGCCTGCCCCGAGGGCGTGATGGTGGCCGAGATCAACCAGATCGCCCGCAGCCACCTGGTCGCCGCCCGGGGCGGCCTCAACCTGCGCGACCGGATCATCAGCCGCCCGTCGCTGATGGGCCTCATGGCCCGGCCGGTGGCGCCGATCGCCAACGTCGTCATGGCCGCCCGGCCGGTCCGGGTCCTGGTCGAGAAGACCATCAAGGTCCACCGGGGCGCGGCCATGCCCAGGTTCTCGGCCATGACCCTGCGCTCCTGGGCCCGCTCCCACAAGCCCCCGGCCGACGCCACCCGCAGCGTCGCCTACTTCCACGGCTGCGCCGCCCAGGAGTTCGAGCCCGAGGTCGGCGCGGCCGTCGTCCGGGTCCTGGAGCGCAACGGGGCCCGGGTCACCTTCCCCAAGCAGGGCTGCTGCGGGCTGCCGCTGGTCTCCAACGGCGACTTCGACGCCGGCCGCAGCTACGCCAGCCGGCTGGTCCGGCGGCTGCGGGACGCGGCCGACGACCCCGGGGTGATCGTGGCCAGCTCGACCTCGTGCGGCATGACCCTCAAGGCCAAGTACCGCGAGCTGCTGGGGCTGGACGACCCCGACACCAGGGCGGTCTCCCAGGCCGTGTACGACATCTGCGAGTACCTGGTCGGGCTGGACGACGACGGCCAGCTCAACCGGTCGTTCGCGCCCATCCAGGCCCGGGCGATCTACCACCCGCCCTGCCAGCTGATGGCCCACGGGGTCGGCCTGCCCGCTCTCGACCTGCTCGCCCTGGTCCCGGGGCTGGAGATCGAGCGGTCGCGGGCCGGCTGCTGCGGCACCGCCGGCACCTACGGCGTCAAGGTCGAGAAGTACCAGATCGCCATGGACGTCGGCCGGACCCTGTTCGACCAGGCCAGCGAGTCCAGGCCCGACTTCATCATCTGCGACTCCGAGACCTGCCGCTGGCACATCGCCAGGGCCACCGGCCTGCCCGTCTACCACCCGGTCCAGGTGCTCGACCGCGCCTATGCCACCGCGTGAGGTGTCGTCCCCCGGCTTGCTGGGAACGACCCCCGCATGGACATCTCGTTGGCCCTGACCCTGCCACGGGACGAGCAGACGGTCCCGGTGGCCCGACACATCGTCCGCAACGCCATGGAGCAGGTCGGTGTGGAGTCGACCTGCATCTATGACGTCGAGCTGGCCCTGAGCGAGGCCTGCACCAACGTGCTGCTGCACTCCGGCCCCGGTGACCAGTTCGTCGTCCGCCTCGACCTGGATGAGCGCCTCGGCGTGATCCGGGTCATCGACGTCGGCCACGGCTTCGACTCGGCCAAGCTGCAGGCCGAGAACGCCGCGCCCGAGGCCGAGCGGGGCCGGGGGCTGGGGCTGATGCAGGCCCTGGTCGACCGGGTGGACTTCACCTCCCGTCCCGAGGCGGGCACGATCGTGACGCTGGAGAAGGTTCTGACCTTGGACGACAAGGGGCTCCTGGCCGGTCACCGAAAGCAGGTTTGAACCCGGGCCGCGTCGCTCATTCCAAGCCTGTCAGAGGCGGCCAACGGCCGCCGCAGCTACGAAAGGACGTGGCATGGGCATCATCGGTTGGATCGTCCTCGGCCTGATCGCCGGCGCCGTCGCCAAGGCGATCCTGCCCGGCGACGACCCGGGCGGCATCATCGTGACGATCATCATCGGGATCGTCGGCGCCATCCTCGGCGGATTCCTGGCCCAGGTGCTGTTCGGCCGCGACACCGTTGACGAGTTCTTCGACATCAGCACCTGGCTGACGGCGATCATCGGGGCCGTCATCCTGCTGGTCGTGTACCGCATGGTGGCCGGGCGGGGCCGGCGCCGAGCGCTCTGACCGGCCAGCACCCCCAGCTGGCCGGACGGTCTGGTC
>DATABK010000378.1:0-2328 GCA_036259695.1 Actinomycetes bacterium
GGCCTCGCCCGCGGCCCGGGCGCCGGGGGCCGGGGCGGGGGCGGCCTCCAGGAGGCGGCGGGCCGCCCCGGCCTGGATGACCATGACGCTCATGTGATGGGCGATCACGTCGTGCAGCTCCCGGGCGATCCGGGCCCGCTCGGCGGCCACCGCCCGGTCGGCCTCCCGCTCGCGGTCGCGCTCGGCCCGCTCGGCCCGGGCGGCCAGCTCCTCGGCGTAGGCCCGGCGGATCCGCACGTAGCGGCCCCAGGCCCACATGGCGCTGAAGAAGAACAGCAGGTACAGGACCCGGACCCAGCCGGCGGCGGCCCAGTAGGGGCCGATCCGGGCCGCCCACTGGACGGCCAGCAGGCCGAGCACGGTGGTCAGGGCGGCCAACGACGTCCGCCGGTCGCGCTCGGCGGCGACGGTGAAGACGGCCAGGGGCAGGGCGAAGTCGAACTGGCTGGGCGGGAACCCGATGGCGTAGTAGGCGGTGTTGGCGGCCAGCACGACCCCGAAGGTGACCAGGGGCCAACGGCGCCGCCAGGTCAGCGGCAGCCCCTGGGCCAGGATCAGGGCCACGGCCAGCCCGTTCAGGTCGGCGAAGGGCACCGGGCCGCCCTGGTTGACCCCGAGGCCGAGCAGCAGCAGCTGGGAGGCGACCACGGCCAGGGCCAGCAGCCCGTCGGCGACCTCCGGCGCCCGGCGGGGCCAGGGCCGGGGCCAGCGTGCCGGCGGGCCGTCCATGGCCAGCACGGTAACCGAGCTCCCGGGCCCGGTCATCCCCCCGCCGGGGGACCGCCCGGTCCGCCCGGCGGGTGACGACCGGGGCGCCGGGCCGGCCGTACGGTCGGGGCCGTCCACAGAGAGGAGCGTCCGATGCGCTACCGCTACGACCACCGGGTCGCCATCCTCGGCCTCGTCGTCGGGGCCGTCATCCTGGCCGGCGGGCTGCTGACCGGGAACCGGGCCACGGCCGGGGCGGTCGCCATGGCGGTCATCGTCACCTCGACCATGGCCGCCTACGTCCGCGTCCCCAACCGCCCCGGCGACACCGACGAGCGGGCCGGGCGGCGCCGCTGACGTCAGGCCGGGGTGGTGTCGCCGAGCACGGCCATGGCGGCGTTGCGGCCGTTGAGGGCGATCACCGAGCCGGCCGGATGGGGGGCGGCGCCGCACAGATACAGGCCGGCGACCGGGGTGCGGGGGGTGAGGCGGTGCTCCCACATCTGGTCGGGCATGGTCTCGCCCTGGAAGATGTGGCCGCCGGTGAGGCCGATCCGCCGCTCGATGTCCGGCGGGCCAAGGACCTCGTACTCGGCCACGCAGTCAGCCACGTCGGGGGCGAACTCGGCCATGGCGTCGAGGATCTGGCGGCCGATCTCGGACCGGCGGCTGTCCCAGGTGCCCTCGGCCAGGTCGTACGGCGCGTACTGGGCGAACACGCTGACCAGGTGCTTGCCCTGTGGGGCGACCGACGGGTCGTAGGCGGTCTGGAAGTAGACCTCGGCGAAGCCGATGTTGGGGACGCCCCGCTCGGCGTCGGCGAACGCCTCCTGGGCGGCGTCCAGGCCGCGGGTCACGTCGATCATGGCCCGGTGGGGCTTGAACCCACCGGAGGCGGCGGCCGGGAAGGTCGGCAGCCGGTGCAGGGCGGCGTTCAGCTTGACCACCGGGGAGCGCAGCCGCCAGCGGTCGATCCGCTCCCGGTAGGCGGCGGGCACGGCCCCCGGGTCGACCAGGGCGAGGGTCCGGCGGGGGTCGGCGTTGGACACCACCACCCCGGTCCGGATCAGCTCGCCGCTCTCCAGCCGCACCCCCTCGCCGGGCACGACTGCGGCCACCTCGGCGCCGCAGCGGATCTCGGCGCCGGCATCGGACGCCGCCACGGCCAGGGCCAGGGAGACCCGGCCCATCCCGCCTTCGACGTACCCCCAGGTCCCCGGCATGCCGAACATCCGGCCCGAGGCGTGGTGAAACCACACCGAAGCGGTGCCCGGGTCGTGCGGGCTCGCGTTGGTGCCGATGACACCCTGCCCCAGATATGCCAGGTGCATCCGCTCGTCGTCCATGTAGCGCTCGACCATCTCCACCATGGACCACTGGAAGAGGAGCGCGTGCGCCTCGGCGTCACCCCGGAGCCGGCGCTCGATCTCCTCGCGCTCGGGCGCGGGGTCGAGCCAGAGGTCGCCGTCACCCTCCGGACGCAGCGCGTCGCGGAGCCGGCGCTTGAGCCCCTGCATCGCGCGCCAGCCCGCGAGGTCCTTCGGCGCGAGCCGCGCGATCTCCGCCTCGCAGCGGGCGTCGTCGTTCCAGAGCTGGATGCTGCTCCCGTCCTCGAAGGGC
>DATABK010000379.1:0-9045 GCA_036259695.1 Actinomycetes bacterium
GTCTGTCGAGCTCCATACATTCCCCCCGGACGACAGGGACCCGGCGGGCCTGGGCCGGCGCCGTCGCCCTGGCCGCCGGGGAGGAGCGGGCCCTGGCCGTCCCGCTCACCTGCCGCCGCTGGGGCGCCTACTGGCTCGGCGACGTCCACCTGCGCGCCCACGACCGGTTCCGGCTGTTCACCTGGGAGCGCCACCTGGACCGGCACGCCCCGCTCAAGGTGTTCCCGGTCCCCGACGCCCTCCGGGCCCTGGTCAGCCCGGCCGAGACCCAGGTCTCGACCGGCAGCCACGTCGCCCCCCAGCGCGGCGACGGCATCGAGTTCGCCGATCTGCGGCCGTTCCTGCCCGGTGACCGGCCCCGGTCGATCAACTGGCGGGCCACCGCCCGCCGCGGCGGCCTCATGGTCAACCAGCGCCACCCTGAGCGGGCCACCGACGTGGTCCTGTTCCTGGACAGCTTCCTCGACGTCCGCGGGCCGGCCGGCAGCACCCTTGACCGGGCCGTGGGCGCGGCCGCCTCGCTGGCCGCGGCCTACCTGCGCCAGCGGGACCGGGTCGGGCTGGTCAGCTTCGGCGGGTTCGTGCAGTGGCTCCGGCCCGGCGGCGGCCAGGCCACCCTCTACCGGCTGCTCGACACCCTGATGGAGACCCAGGTGTTCGCCACCGCGGCCTGGAAGGGGATCCGCCACCTCCCGCCCCGGACCCTGCCCCCGCGGGCCCTGATCGTCGCCCTGACCCCGCTGGTCGACGAGCGCGGGGTCGCGGCCCTGTTCGACCTGCTGGCCAGGGGCTACGACCTGGCCGTGGTCGACATCTCCCCCCTTGGCCTGGCCGGCCCGGCCGGCGGCGAGTGGGGCGAGCTGGCCGGGCGGCTGTGGGCTCTGGAGCGGGAGACACTGCGCCACCGCTACCAGCGGCTGGGCGCGGCCGTGGTCGAGTGGCCGGACGCCCTGCACCTGCAGCAGGTGCTCCTGGAGGTGGAGGCATGCCGGCGCCGCGCCGGGCTCGCACCCGGCTAGCCTGCGGCCTGGCCGCCACCGCGGTCGCCTCCGTGCTCGCCCTGGCCCCCCTGGCCGCCGTGGAGGGGCCGCTGCGTGAGGCCCTGGCCTGGGTGGCCGGCCTCGGCCTGGTCCTGGCGGCCGCGGCCGCCCTGCGGGCCGGGTCGCTGCTCGGCCCGGCCCTGGCCGTGCTCCTGGCCGAGTACGCGGTGGTGCTGGTCCGCCGGGGCGACCGCGTCGACGCCGCCGCTCCCCTGGTCGGGGCCGGGCTGCTGCTGTACGCCGAGCTGGCCAGCTGGGCCAGGGAGGCCCACCCCCGGGTCCGCGACGAGCGCCGCGTGCTCACCACCAGGGCGGTCGTGGTCGCGGCCAGCGCCCTGGCCGCCCTCGGCCTCGGTGCGCTGGTCCTGCTGGCCGCGGCCGTCCCGGCCGGGGGCGGGCTGGCCCGCCTGGCCGTCGGCGTGGCCGCGGCCACCGGCACCCTGGCCCTGGTGGCGATGGTCGCCCGGCCGAGCTCGACCCGCCGCCCGCGCGGCTGACGCCCTCAGGCGGCCTGGTCGGGGCGGTCGCGGGTCGGGGGGCCGCTGGGGGGGTTGCGGTTGGAGCCGGGCCAGCGGGACTGGGCCTGGTCCTTGATGGTGCCGAACCGCTCACGGGCCCAGGCGAGGACGCGCTTGGCCCACAGGAACTCGGCCGACAGCACGACCAGGCCGAGGAGCATGACGGCGATCCCGGGGCCGGGCAGGACAAGCATGGCCGCCCCGGCGATGAGCAGGGTCATTCCGACCAGGAAGACACCGCCGCGCCGGACCGCTCGGCCGAGGACCTGCATGATCGCTTCCACCCGGGCCACACCCCCTTCCCCCGCGGGCTCCAGGGTACCAGGGGGTGCCGTCGTCGATCGGGTTCCCGGTATGCTCCGGAAGGTCCAGGCTCGACCTCGCGACGGAGCGAAGGAGGCCGGAACATGGGTGCCGGGGAGTACTGGAACCCCAAGACCGAGACCCTCGGGCGCGACGAGCTGGCCGCCCTGCAGCTGGCCAAGCTGCGCCGGCTGTGCGAGTGGGCGGCCGCCCGCAGCCCCTTCTACCAGCGGTCCTTCAAGGAGGCGGGGTTCGCCCCGGAGCAGCTCAGGTCCCTGGACGACCTGCGCCGGCTGCCCCTGCTGACCCGGGAGGAGTGGATGGCCTCCCAGGGCGAGCAGCCACCGTTCGGGCTGCTGCCGGTGGCCGGGCGGGAGGCGGCCATCCGCTGGCACACCACCTCGGGCACCACCGGCCGCGAGCCCATCCGGGTCCTGGACACGGCCAAGGACTGGGCCTGGCAGGCCGAGATGTGGTGCTACGGCCTGTGGGGGTTCGGGGTCCGCCCGGCCGACACCGCCTATGTGGCCTTCGGCTACGGCTCCTTCATCGGGTTCTGGGGCCTGCACTACGGGCTCGAGAAGCTGGGGGCCCTGAACGTCCCCGGCGGCGCCCAGCCGACCGAGGGGCGGGTCAAGCAGATCGTCGACTTCGGGGCGACGGTGGTCGCCTCCACCCCCACCTACGCCCTGCGCCTGGCCCAGGAGGCCGAGCGGCTCGGGATCGACCTGGCCGCCAGCCCGGTGGAGCGGCTGATCCTGTCCGGCGAGCCGGCCGGGTCCATCCCCCAGACCAAGGCCCTGATCGAGCGGCTGTGGGGCGCCAAGGCCGGCGACACCGCCGGCATGACCGAGATCGGCACCATCATGGTCTTCGAGTGCCGCCACCAGCCCGGCGGCACCCACATCATCGAGGACCACTACATCGAGGAGGTCGTCGACCCCGGCAGCGGCGAGCCGGTCGGCTACGGCGAGGCGGGGGAGCGGGTGGTCACCTCCTTCGGCCGCGGCATCATCCCGCTGCTCCGCTACCGCACCGCCGACCTGGTCACCAAGGTGCCGGCCTCGCGCTGTGCCTGCGGGCGGGGCTTCGACCTGTACGAGGGCGGCATCCTCGGCCGGGTCGACGACATGAAGCTGGTCCGGGGGACCAACGTCTACCCGCGGGCGGTCGAGGGGATCGTCCGCGAGTTCGACGGCATCGAGGAGTTCCAGCTGCTGCTGACCCGCGAGGGCCACTTCGACCGGATCGCCCTGCGGGTCGAGCCAGCCCCCGCGACCTCGGAGGAGGCGTGGACGGAGATGGCCGGCAAGCTGGCCAAGGCGCTGGCCGAGGCCCATGAGGGGCTGCGGTTCGAGGTCGAGCGGGCCGAGGCCGGGGAGCTGCCCCGCTTCGAGCTCAAGGCCAGGCGGACCGTCGACCGCCGCGACACCCCGATCGGAGGCTGACATGGCGACCGACCTGCTCGGCCGGCCCACCACCGAGGTCGAGGACGAGCTGCTGGAGCTGTACCGGCGGGCCAAGGCCCTGCTGGCCCGCGACGACCTGGCCCCCTGTGCCCGGGCCGGGGCCCGGGTGGCGGCCGTCGGGCTCTGGAACGCCGTCAACGACCTCGGCCTCGAGTACGAGCAGCTGCTCGACCTGGGCGCCTAGCCATGCCGGTCTCCGAGCGCCACTCCAAGCTGGTCTACGACGCCCTGGTCGCGGCCGGGGTCGAGGTCGTCTCGGCCCTGCCCGAGACCTGGCTGGTCCACCTCATCCGCATGGCCGAGGACGACCCCGAGATGATCCTGGTCCGGCTGGCCAAGGAGGAGGAAGGGGTCGGGATCTCGGCCGGGGCCCATCTGGCCGGGCGCCGGTCGGCCATGCTGATGCAGAACCACGGGCTGCTCCAGTCGGTCAACGGCATCGTCTCGCTGGCCCAGCTCTACAAGATCCCCCTGCTCATGCTCATCTCCGACCGCGGCCACCTGGGCGAGCCCGACCCCTGGCAGACCCAGGGAGGCAAGACGACCCGGCCGATCCTGGACGCCCTCGGGATCGTCACCGACGAGCTGGCCGACCCGGCCACCGTCCAGCTCCAGGTGGCCAGGGCCGCGACCCTGGCCGAGGCGTCCCTGGCCCCGGTGGCCCTGCTGCTCACCCGCGACCTGATGTGGGAGGCCCTGGCGTGAAGCGCATCGAGTGCCTGGAGGCCATCTACGACGAGCTGGCCGGCTGCGCGGTCGTCACCATCATGGGGGCGGTGGCGGTCGAGCTGTACTCGCTCGGGCACCGCCCCAACTTCTTCTACCTGGAGCACGCCATGGGGCTGGCCTCCTCGATGGGCCTTGGCATCGCCCTGTCCCAGCCGCGGCGCAAGGTGGTCGTGCTCGACGGCGACGGCTCGGTGCTGATGAACCTGGGCGGGCTCACCACCCTGGCCCGCTACGCCCCGCCCAACCTCACCCACATCGTGTTCGACAACCAGAGCCTGCTCAGCGTGGGCGGGTTCCCGACGGCCACCGCCACCGGCTCGGATCTGGCCGGGATGGCCAGGGCGGCCGGCATCGCCCGGGCGGCCACGGTCACCGGCGTCGCGGAGTTCCGGGCGGCCGCGGTCGACGCCATCGGTGCCCCCGAGCTGGCCTGCCTGGTCGCCAAGGTCGAGGCCGTCGGCCCCAAGAGCTTCCACATGGACCTGCACCTGCTCGAGAACCGCTTCGAGTTCCAGCGCGCCCTCCGTCCCGACCCGGCCGACCCACAAGGAGACCCGACGCCGTGACCGACGCCATCCAGTCCCTGGTCGCCGCCCTGGCCGCCGGTCAGGTCGAGGTCGTCGACCTGACCCAGCCGCTGTCGGAGGAGACCCCGGTCCTGCGCCTGCCCGAGCCGTTCGCCAACACGCCCCGGTTCCGGCTGCGGGAGCTGTCCCACTACGACGAGCGCGGGCCCGCCTGGTACTGGAACGCCCTGGAGGGGGGCGAGCACACCGGCACCCATTTCGACGCCCCCATCCACTGGGTCACCGGCAAGGACCAGGACGACGTCAGCCAGGTTCCGCCGTCGCGGCTGGTCGGCCCGGCGGTGGTCATCGACCACGCCGACCGGGCTGCGCGCGACCCCGACCACCTGCTGACGGTCGAGGACGTGGAGGCGTTCGAGGCCGACCACGGCCGTCTTCCCGAGGGCGGCTGGCTGCTGTACCGCACCGGCTGGGACGCCCGGGCCCAGGACGAGGCCGCCTTCCTCAACGCCGACGACACCGGCCCCCACACCCCCGGCATCGACGTCGCCTGCGCCCGCTGGCTGGCCGACGAGCGGCCCATCCTCGGCATCGGGGTCGAGACCGTCGGCACCGACGCCGGCGCCGCCCACAGCTTCGACCCGCCCTTCCCCTGCCACAGCTTCCTGCTCGGGGCGGGCAAGTACGGCCTCACCCAGCTGGCCAACGTCGCCCGGCTGCCGCCGACCGGGGCTCTGCTGATCGCCGCCCCTCTCAAGATCGTCGGCGGCTCCGGCAGCCCGACCCGGGTCCTGGCCCTGGTCCCGCGCTGATCCCGCGCTGCCGCTACCCGGCGGCGGCCCGGGTCGGCTTGACGACCGAGAAGTGGCCGCCCGCGGGGTCGACCAGGACGGCGATGCGGCCGAACTCGGTGTCGAACGGCGGGGCGCCGACCGACCCGCCCAGCTCGGTGGCCCGCTTGGCCGCCTCGTCGGTGTCGCGGGTGGCGAAGTAGACCATCCAGGACGAGGGGATGCCCTCCCACTGCTCGTTCATCTCCAACATGCCGCCGACCGTGCGGCCGTCCAGCTTCCAGGTGGCGTAGTTGATCCCCGGGGCCTCCAGCGGCTCGGCCGTCCAGCCGAACACCTCGCCGTAGAAGCGCTTGTTCTCCTCGAAGGCCCGGGTGTTGACCTCGTACCAGGTCATCGCGCCCGGCTCGTCGACCACGCCGGCCCCGACGTGCTGGCCGGCCTCCCAGACCCCGACCGCGGCCCCGCCCGGGTCGGCGAGCAGGGCCATCCGGCCCGACGGGCCCATCGTCGTCGGGGCCATCAGCACCTGCCCGCCGGCGGCGGTCGCCTTGTCCGCGGTCTGGTCGGCGTTGCCGGCGACCCAGACGTTCCAGTGGCTGGGGATCCCCTGGGCCGACATCTGCGGCGGCATCGTCCCGGCCGCGGCCGCGTCCCGCCCACCGAGGCGGAAGAACCGGTACGCCCCGCCGCCGGACATCGGCAGCTCCGCGGTCTCCCAGCCGAACAGGCCGGTGTAGAAGGCGGTGGCCGCGTCCAGGTCGGTGGAGACAAGGTCGACCCAGGCGATCGTCCCGGCCGGGTGCGAGTCCACGTGTGGCATGGCTGCCCCTCCCTGTCGATGGTCGCGACAGGTTAGCCGATGCCGGCGACAGGCCGAGCGGTCTCCTTGGTCGGGAGCCAGAACCGGACCGTTGTCCCCTGGCCGGGGTGGCTGTCGACCCGGCACCAGCCGTCGGCCATGGTGGCCCGCTCCGACATGCTGGTCAGGCCGAGGTGGCCGCGGCGGGGAGTGGCCTTGACCTGGTCGGCCTCGAAGCCGGCGCCGTCGTCGGCCACGGTCACCAGCAGGCCGCCCTGGGCCTCCTCAAGCCGGACCTCGACCCGGCCGGCGCCGGCGTGGACCCGGACGTTGGTGAGGGCCTCCTGGCAGATCCGGTAGGCGATCACCCGGACCTCGGCCGGCGGCTCCCGCTCCAGGTCGTCGCGGAGGCTGGCCGCGAACCCGCCCTGGCGGGCCGTCTCGGCCAGGTACTCGCGCAGGGCGGCGGCCAGCCCCTCGTCGTCCAGCTGGGCCGGGCGCAGGTCGAAGACCAGGGTCCGGAGCCGGCGCAGGCTGGAGGACACCGCCTGCTCCAGGTGGTCCAGGAGGCGCCGCTGGCGGTCGTCGGTCAGCTGGTCGCGGAAGGTGGTCAGCATCAGCCGGGCGGCGGCGATGGTCTGGATGGCGTCGTCGTGGACCTCGCCGGCGATGCGGCGCCGCTCCTCCTCCTGGGCCCACACGACCCGCCCGAGCAGCCAGCGGCGCTGCTGGTCGAGGCGGACCAGCCGCTCGTGGGCCAGGTGGCGCTCGGTCACGTCCCGCAGTACGACGACCTTGCCGGTGACCCGGCCGCTGCGGTCGGCCAGGGGGGTGGCCGACAGCTCGTAGCGGCGGCCGGCCAGCTCCACCTCCTCGGGCAGGACCGGGTCGTCGGCCCGCTCGACCAGCGACGGCTCGACCCCGAGGAGCTGCTCGACCTGGCGGCCGACGGCCTGGGGGGCGGGCACGCCCAGGGCGCGCTCGGCCGCCGGGTTGAGCTTGACCACCCGCCGGTAGGGGTCGAGCACCAGGGCCGCGTCCAGCATGGTCTCGAACACCGAGGTCCGGGCGGCCGGGGTCAGGTCGAGCAGCCGGAACCGGAACAGCCCCCAGACGAGCACGGCGCCGGTGAGGACGAACAGGAACGGGGTCGGCTCGACGTGGCGGAACGGCCCCAGGTTGAGGTTGTGGGCCAGGTTGGCCACGCTCGGCAGGAGCACGGCCACGATCAGGAGCAGGCTCTGGCGCCAGTAGCGCCGGGACACCCGGGTCAGGGTCCACACGAACAGCCCCGTCGAGCCCCACAGGACCAGGTTGGCGTACACCAGGAACGGCCAGAACAGGGGGCCGACCTGGGCGATGGCCCGGGTCGGGTCGGCCTCCGCCCCGGGCCGGTAGTAGCGGACCAGGTCGTGGGTGGCCGGGATGGCCAGCAGGGCGACGGTGGCCAGGGGGACCACGGCCAGGGCGGCCATGGTGCGCCGGTTCACCCACTGGGGCCGGCCGGTGTACTGCACGACGAAGGCGTAGAAGGCCGGGGGGAGCAGGGCGATGCCCAGCCACTTGGCGTCGCCCCAGAACTGCCGGGCCGGCAGCCGGGTCGAGGCCAGCTCCAGGGCGTAGGCCAGCCCCCACCAGCCGGCCGCGGCCAGCATCACGGTCAGGCTGGCCCCGGCCGAGGCCTTGCGGTGCCGCCAGACGTAGGCGGTGTAGCCGGTCAGGCAGGCGCCGGCGGCCAGGGCGACGGCGCTGAAGTACCAATGCCAGCCGACCACGACAACCTTTCGGGTGGGATGGCCCGTTCGGGCTAAGCAGCGAATGCTAAGGCATCTGGTTCGTCTGAGCTAGCCTTGGTCAGAGGGCTGGGGCCTCGGCGAACCGCCGGGTCCGGCCGAGCCGGACGAAGACGATCTGGCCCTGGGCCAGCTCCAGCTCCTCGGCGTCCTCGCGTGACAGCTGGGCCTGGAGGCGCTGGCCGTCGTGCAGGACCAGGTCGGCCCGGACCTCGAAGCCGAGGTGGACCAGCCGCTCGACCATGGCCTCGGAGGTGGCGCCGTTGGGCTGGCTGCGGACCTCGATGTCGTGGGGCCGGATGAACAGCTCGCCCAGGCGGGTGACCGGCCCGACGAAGCCCATGACGAAGGCGTTGGCCGGGTGCTCGTAGAGGTCGCGGGGGCCGCCGACCTGCTCGATGCGGCCGGAGTTCATGACCACGATCCGGTCGGCCACCTCCATGGCCTCCTCCTGGTCGTGGGTGACGAACACGGTGGTCACGTGGACCTCGTCGTGGAGGTGGCGCAGCCAGGCCCGCAGCTCCTTGCGGACCCGGGCGTCGAGGGCCCCGAACGGCTCGTCCAGCAGCAGCACGCTCGGCTGCACGGCCAGGGAGCGGGCCAGGGCCATCCGCTGGCGCTGGCCGCCCGACAGCTGCGCCGGGTAGCGGTCGGCCAGCCCGGGCAGCTGGACCAGCTCCAGCAGCTCCTCGACCCGCGCCTTGATCTCGGCCCTGGGCCGGCGGGCCACCTTGAGCCCGAAGGCGACGTTCTCACGCACCGTCATGTGCTTGAAGGCGGCGTAGTGCTGGAACACGAACCCGACCCCGCGCCGCTGGGGGGGCAGGGTGGTGGCGTCGCGGCCGTCGATCTCGATGCTGCCGGCGTCGGGCCGCTCCAGCCCGGCGATCACCCGCAAGAGCGTCGACTTGCCGCTGCCGCTGGGGCCGAGCAGGGCGGTCAGGGAGCCGCTGGGGATCTCCACCGACACGTCGTCGAGGGCGGTGAAGTCCCCGAAGCGGCGGGTCGCGTTGCGAACGAGAATGGACATCTAGCGGCCTTCCTTGCGTTGGAGCCGGGTCATTGCCAGCAGG
>DATABK010000380.1:0-3414 GCA_036259695.1 Actinomycetes bacterium
GGTTGCGGCGGGCTTCGGCGTCCTCCTGCTGCTTCATCAGGTCCCGGTAGGAGGTCACCAGCGGCGCCAGTCTGGACCGCTCGGCCTTCCTGTCCCGGATCTCCTCGCCGAGTCGCGAGGCGACCGTGGTGCTCCCCACGGCCTCCGCCTCCAGCTGTTTCTGCCGCAACGAGGGAATGGTCTGCTCCAGAAGCTCATAGCGCTGCTCAGGGTTGACGGTGCCGTTCTTGGCGATGAAGGCGACCAGCTTCTTCTTGACGTCGGAGACACCCTTCTCGGCCGTGTTCACCGACCGCCGGGCGAGGTCCACCTGGCTCTGGAACAGGAACCTGATCGTCTCGCGGCTGGCCGCTCTGGCCACCGCCGCGGCGCGGGCCCGATCGGTATCGGTGTAGGAGACCTCGATGAGGCTGCTCTCCAGGATCGGCTGCGCCGAGAGGTTCTCCCGGATGCCCTGGACCGGGGCCTGGGTCTGCTCGGCGACCTTGGACACCACCTGGGGAGCGGTGAGCGCGGCGGCGAAGTTGGACACGAACACCCTGACCCCGACCGGGCCGCTGTACTGGTTCTCCGCCGATCCGCCGACCAGCGCCGGGGCGGCGACGGTGGCCACGGCACGATACTTGGGCGGCTGCTGCCACAGCACTGCCGCCACGACGCCGGCGGCCAGCACCGGCACCAGGACGAGGATCCACAGCCGACGCCTGATGACGCGCAGGTAGTCACCGATCTCCACGAACACCTCTTCTGGCCGGCCCAGCCTTCACCCTGAGTGCATGATATGTCGATCGGCTGAGCCGTGGGCCGGTCAGGCTACGTATCCGAGCCTGCGCAGCTCGTCGTACTGAATGGCCTCGACCCGCGTCCGGACCTCGCCCTCGAGCCGCTCGCGCCAGCGCTCGTTGCGGTCCGGATACCGCAGCCGGTGGAGCTCGGCTGTCCACTCGGGACGGTCGGCCAGGCCAGCAAAGGCCGCCACCCCTTCGAGGGTGGCCAGCGGCTGCTCGACCAGTGTCTCGTAGCGGATCTGGAGCTGCTGGCCCGGTGGGACGGCGGCCAGCCCCTGCTCGATGACGTCGAGCTCGCACACCCAGTGCCGCGCGCAGAGCTCCCATCGGTCACCACCCTGCTCGCGCCAGTCGGCCGGCGTCGCGCCCAGCCACCAGACGACGTCGGTCTCCCACCAGGCCACGCGGGAGAGCGACAAGGCGACGGCGCGGCCGTCCCGAATGAGGTTCACGAACCGCGCGGCCGGGAACGCCGCCGCGAGCACGGGGATCCACCGGTTGCTGGCGATCCGCTTGGAGACGACCGAGCTGGCCCCGGTATAGCGGCGCAGGGCGGCGAAGGTCCGCCGCACACGGGCGATCTGGGTGGGGTCGGGCGGTTCCGGTTCGCGGTGTCGCCCGAGGCCGCAGCTGCGGAACACGGTCTCACCCTCGATCGGCATCGGGAAGAGGCGCTCGGACAGCGGTCGCCGGTGGCCGTACACGTAGGCGTTGGCGGCGTCCTGGCCGAACCAGACCGTCCGGCGGAACTCCGGGAACCGTGGCGCCAGCCGGTTGGCCAGCGCCAGCGCGGGGACGTTGGGCGCCCGGCGCATCCAGTTGGAGATGTAGGCCACCTCGGGGTGGAGGCACAGCGCCTTGTAGAGGAGGCTGGTGCCCGAACGTGGGGCGCCGAGGATGAACAGCGGCGCGAGGGTGTCCGACCGCCCGGTTTGCGTCGCGGTCACGGGCGGGCGACCTCCCGGCCGCGGACTCGCCGGTACGGGTTGCGCACCGCCTTGCGGCCGCCCATCTCGGAACCGGCAAGGACGAGCCGGTACACCCGCTCGGTCGCCTCGGCGGCCGCGTCCCAGCTGTAGGCCTGCAGCACCCGCTCCCGGAGCGCCGCCGCGCCCCGCCGCTCCCCCTCCCGATCGGCCAGCACCTCGGCGAGCTGGTGGGCCAGCTGCCGCTCGTCGCCGACCGGGACCAGCCGACCACCCGGCCGGCTCCCGCCCAGGACCTCGACATGGGGTGGGATGTCGCTGGCCACGATCGGTGTGCCGTAGGCGGCCGCCTCCAGCAGGGTCAACGGCAGGCCCTCGAGCAGGGAGGGCAGCACGAAGGCGGCGGCGTTGCGGTACAGGGCTCCGAGCTCGGCGCCGAACAGGTAGCCGGTCAGGGTGACCCTCGCGTCCTCGGCCGCCAGCCGCCGGACCTGCTCGGTGTAGGAGCTGGTGAAGCTGGAGTCCCCGACCAGCACCAGCCGGTGGTCGCCGGGCACCTGGCGGAAGGCGCGCACCAGCAGGTCGGGCGCCTTCTCGGGGACCAGGCGGCCGACGAACAGCAGGTAGTCGCCGGCCTGGAGGCCGAAGCGGTCGAGGATTGGATCGGCCGGGCCGGGCTCTTGGGTGGACACGCCGTTGGGAATGTACAACGTCTGGCGGCTCCGGACCTCGCGGTAGTGGCGCTGGAGGTCCCGGGAGACGGCGATGATCGCGTTCGGGGCGTGGGCCGAGACCCATCCGGCCGTCCTGAGCACCAGCCTGGCCAGGCGGCCCCACTTGGCACGCTCGTCGTCGAGGCCGTGCAGGGTGAGGACGACCTTGGCCCGCGAGGCGACCCGCGGCAGCGCGGCCAGGGCGCCGGGACCGATCGCGTGGTAGTGGAGGATGTCGTAGTCGTCGCGGAGGGCGACGGCGGTGGCCAGCGCGCTGTGCACGATGGCGTCCAGGTGCTTGGTCCCCACCGTGGGCAGCTCGACCAGCCGCATGCCGCGATGGTGCTGGCCGCGGCCGTCGCCGTAGTTGGTCCGGCAGAAGACCGTGACCTCGTGACCGCGGGCGGCGATGCGCGACCCGAGCTCCTCGACATGGTGCTCGATGCCGCCAAAGGTGGCCGGCAGGCCCTTCTGGCCGATCATCGCGATCCGCAGGCGGACGCGACCGCGGCGCGGGGTCATGAAGATTGCTCCCCCCTTGTTCACAGGGCCCGCATCAGCTGGTGCGAACACCCTGGGCGGGAAATTCATATCACGGGGGTTGAGAAGCCCGCAAGCCTTTGCTCACCGGAATTGCCGGTCCTGGGCTGGTGCAAAGGCTGCTTCAGAGGGTTCTCCCGGCGCCCCGCGGCACGACCTACGGTGGGCATACGCTGGAAGGCCCATCCAAGATTACGCTTATTAAATTACTTGTCCTGCTGACAGCTTCGAGAGTTTCATGACGTCAGCGTTAATTGCTGGATGTTCGGCCTGGCCACCTGCCGTCGTTTTTGGCTGCGCTTCTCCCCAAGACGGCCGTGGAGTATCCTTCCCGCTGGACAGGCGACGAGCGCCAGGGACCTCGGTCTCCCGGCGTTGGGGGGGAGAGGGCACTGGCGACATCGGCGGGCGTCCCGGCCGCCCTTGGGAAGCCGGCTGGGGCCGTGA
>DATABK010000381.1:0-2053 GCA_036259695.1 Actinomycetes bacterium
CGCGTCCCGGACCCGGACCCCGGCCAGCGCCCCCCGGGCGCTGGCGTACTGCTCCTCGGCCCGGGCGGCCCCGCCGAGGAACCAGCCGATGAACGCGATCCAGAGCCCGCTGGCCCCCTGCCCCGACAGGATCTGGAACAGGCCCAGGCCGACCAGCACGATCCCGAGCACCCGCCCGGCGCGGGCCGCCGTCCGCGCCGACCGGTCGCGGTCACCGGTCCGCAGCCACAGCAGGGCCCGCAGCACCCGCCCGCCGTCCAGCGGGGCGCCGGGCAGCAGGTTGAACAGCGCCAGCCCCAGGTTGGTCCAGGCCAGCCACCCCGGCACCCCGGCGACGAACGGCGGCGCCTCGGATCCCCGCAGGACGGCCGTGACCACCGCGAAGAGCCCCGCCAGGGCCAGACTGGTGAGCGGCCCGACCAGCGCGATCCAGAGGGCGGCCACCGCGCTCCCGGCATCCCCGGCCAGCCGGGCCACCCCCCCGAACAACCAGAAGGTGATGCTCTCCACCGCCACACCGTTACGGCGGGCGACGAGCGCGTGGGCCAGCTCATGGGCCAGCAGTGACAGCAGGAACAGCACCGCCCCCACCGCCGCGCCGCCCAGATACCACCCCGGCGCCAGCCGCGGATACTCTCGCGGGAACACCCCACCAGCCAGTCCCAGCACCAGCAGCCCGACCACAATCAGCAGCGTCCAGTTGGCCGCCACCCGGATCCCCGCAATCCGCCCCAGGGGAATGCCGTCCTCCACGTCCGCCTCCCATCGGCCGGCCCCAGTCGCCAGAGACGGATAACCCCAACGGCCAGGCCTACACCGGCCGCCATGCCCGACGAGGCTCCGAACCACCGCGTCGAGGGCCGATCCGGGTGCGCCCGCCTCACCCGTTCGACGCGGTGGTCAGTCGGTCAGGCGGCGGATGGCGGCTTCGAGGTCGCGGGGGACCGGGCGGCGTTCGCGGAGGACCCAGGGGAGGCCGGCCATGGCCAGGAGCAGGCCTGACCAGGCGCCCGGCTGGTGGAGGGCCCGGGCGGCCAGGTGGGCGGTCTGGCGGGCGGCGCCGCCGAGGGGAGGGCGGAGCCAGGCCGACCAGAGGGCGTTGCGGACCTGGATGCGGCGGCGGCCAGAGGGGTCCCGGCTGGGGGAGGGGTGGTGGTGGGCGACCACCTCGTCCACGTAGGCCAGGCCCCAGCCGCGGGCGGCCAGGTCGACCGAGAGGAGCTCCTCCTCGCCGCCAACCCCGAGCCGGGCGTCGAACCCGCCGACCTCGAGGAAGGCGTCCCGGCGGACGACCGCGCCGCAGGCGATGAACCCGAGCACCGGCGGGCCGGGCAGGTCGTCGGCCGGCGGGAGGGGGCTGTCGGCCATCTCCCGGCACACCGGGTCGAGCCGCTGGTCCGGGCCGACCAGCACCCGCGCGGCGAGCACGGCCAGCCGGGGATGCCGGTCGAGCAGCTCGACGGCCCGGCGCAGGGCGCCCGGCGCCCACCAGGAGTCGTCGTCGCTGAAGGCGACATAGGGGGTGTCGACCAGGCGGGCCCCGATGGTGCGGGCGGCGGCCCCCCGGTTACGCCGCAGCCCGACCACCTGGACGCCCGGGTGGTGGTCGCGTACCAGCTCGGCCGTGCCGTCGGTGGAGCCGTTGTCGACCACGACGATCCGGGGCCGCTCGTCGAGGGCGAGCAGCCTGGTGAGCGCGCCGAGCAGCTCAGGGCCGCGGTTCCGGGTGGCGATGACGACCGCGACCCGGCTGGGGGATGCGGGCATGGCTTGCTTGGTTGCCCCGGACCGGCCCGAGCAAACCGGCGGAATCTGAGAGGCAGCTAAGAGAATGCCCTGTAGGTGGTTTGCGTTCCGGCGCGCGGTGCAGTGGGATGCGGCCCGCAGACGTACCAAGATGTCGAGACTGGAGCAGACACTGGACCTGGTCGAGGGAGTGCGCAAACTCGCGGTGCTCCGCGCCAACGCCATCGGCGACTACCTGGTCAGCCTGCCGGCCATCGAGGCCCTGCGGGCCGCCTACCCCGGCGCCGAGCTGGTGCTGCTCGGCGCC
>DATABK010000382.1:0-2541 GCA_036259695.1 Actinomycetes bacterium
CGGCAAGAAGAAGGCCACCAAGAAGTAGCGACCCAGGAGGACGGGAGACTTGCCACCGAGGAAGACCGGCGCCAAGAAGCCGCGGCGGCGCGAGAAGAAGAACATCGCGCACGCCCATGCCCACATCAAGTCCAGCTTCAACAACACGATCGTGCCCATCACCGACCCCCAGGGCAACACGATCGCGTGGGCGTCGTCGGGCAACGTCGGCTTCAAGGGCTCTCGCAAGTCGACCCCGTTCGCGGCGCAGCTGGCGGCCGAGCAGGCCGCCCGCCGGGCCCAGGAGCACGGCGTCCGCAAGGTTGACGTGTTCGTCAAGGGCCCCGGCTCCGGCCGGGAGACGGCCATCCGGTCCCTGCAGGCCACCGGCCTGGAGATCCAGGGCATCCAGGACGTCACCCCCGTCCCCCACAACGGCTGCCGCCCGCCCAAGCGGCGCCGCGTCTGAGAGAGCGAGCAGAGAATTGGCGAGATACACCGGCCCTGACTGCAGGCTCTGCCGGCGCGAGAAGACCAAGCTCTTCCTCAAGGGCTCCAAGTGCGAGAGCCCCAAGTGCCCGGTGGAGAAGCGCCCCTATCCGCCCGGCGAGCACGGCCGCGGCCGGCTCAAGGAGAGCGAGTACAACCTCCAGCTGCGGGAGAAGCAGAAGGCCCGCCGCATCTACGGCGTGCTCGAGAAGCAGTTCCACAACTACTACGTGGAGGCGGCCCGCCGGAAGGGCATCACCGGCGAGACGCTGCTCCAGCTGCTGGAGACTCGGCTGGACAACGTGGTCTACCGGGGCGGGCTGGCCCGCAGCCGCGACCAGGCGCGCCAGCTGGTCCGGCACTCGCACGTGACCGTCAACGGCCGGAAGGTCAACATCCCCTCCTACCAGGTCAAGCCGGGCGACGTGGTCCAGGTCAAGGAGCGCATGCGCCAGAACCTCAACGTGCACGAGTCGATCCAGCTCCAGACCGGCCGGCCCCAGCCGGGCTGGCTCGAGCTGAACGCCGGGGAGGCCAGGCTGACCGTCACCAGCATCCCGACCAGAGACCAGGTCGAGGTGCCCATCCAGGAGCAGCTGATCGTCGAGCTGTACTCCAAGTAGAAGCAACAACCCACGAGGGCTTCCCCGAGTCATATGGCGGGCCGGGGAGCCGGAGGTGAACACCGTACAAATGGAGATCTCCCGTCCACGCATCGAGTCCAACCCGCTGTCGGACACCCGCTCACGGTTCATCATCGAGCCGCTGGAGCCGGGCTTCGGCTACACCCTGGGCAACTCCCTGCGCCGCACCCTGCTGTCGTCCATCCCGGGCGCCGCGGTCACGTCGATCAAGATCGACGGCGTCCTGCACGAGTTCTCGTCCATCCAGGGCGTGAAGGAGGACGTCACCGACGTCATCCTGAACGTCAAGGAGCTGCGCCTGCGCTCGGAGACCAACGAGCCGGCGACCATGTTCCTGCGCTCCACCGGCCCCGGCGACGTGACCGCGGCCGACATCGTGCCCCCGGCCGACATCGACGTCATCAACCCCGAGCTGCACCTGGCCACCCTGAACGCCAAGGCCAAGCTGGAGATGGAGCTGCGGGTCGAGAAGGGCCGCGGCTACCGGCCGGCCGAGCGCAACAAGTCGGCCTCCGACGAGATCGGCCGCATCCCGGTCGACTCGATCTTCTCGCCGGTGCGCCGGGTCAGCTACACCGTCGAGGCCACCCGCTCGGGCGAGATGACCAACTACGACCGGCTGATCCTGGACGTCGAGACCGACGGCTCGCTGTCCCCTGAGGACGCGCTCGCCTCGGCCGGCGGGACCCTGCGCGAGCTGGTCAGCCTGTTCGCCGACCTGACCGGCGGCGGCGAGGGCCTCTCGCTCGGCCCGGCCGAGCAGACCGGCCCGCTCGGGGCCAACCTGGACACGCCGATCGAGGAGCTCGACCTGTCGGTCCGCTCCTACAACTGCCTGAAGCGCGAGGGCATCACCACGGTCGGCGAGCTGGTCACCAAGTCCGAGGCCGACCTGCTCGACATCCGTAACTTCGGCGCCAAGTCGATCGACGAGGTCCGCGAGAAGCTCCAGGAGCTCGGCCTTTCGCTGAGGGAGGAATAGCCAGATGCCGACCCCGACCAAGGGGCCTCGCCTGGGCGGGGGACCGGCCCACGAGAAGCTGATCATCTCCAACCTGGCCCGGGCCCTGTTCTCCGAGGGCCGCATCCGCACCACCGAGGCCAAGGCCAAGCGCCTGCGCCCCCAGGCCGAGCGGCTGATCACCTTCGCCAAGCGCGGCGACGTGGCCGCCCGCCGCCAGGTCCTGACCGTGGTCCGCGACAAGGCGGTCGTGCACACGCTGTTCGCCGAGATCGCCCCACGGTTCGCCAACCGGGACGGCGGCTACACCCGCATCCTCAAGCTCGGGCCCCGGCCGGGCGACGGCGCCCCGATGGTCCTGATCGAACTGGTCGAGCAGGGCGAGGGCGAGCGGGCAGCCGGTGGGGAGGCCGAGGACGGCGGCCGCCGCCGTCGCTTCGGCCGCCGCGGCGCCCGCGCCGAGGCCGC
>DATABK010000383.1:0-2233 GCA_036259695.1 Actinomycetes bacterium
ACCGGGGGGCGGGGCCCGGCGCCGGCGGCGGCCGGACCTACCTGGAGGGGCTCGACTTCGTCCTCACCGTCGACCCCGCGGACCGGGTGCTCCGCCACGCAACCCTGGTCGTGGACGGGCAGCGGCTCCTGGCGGTGGGGCCGGCGGCCGAGGTCGCCCGGGCCTTCCCCCCGCGGCCCGGCGACGTGGTCCTCGACGGCAGCGGCCTGGGCGCGACCCCCGGGTTCGTCGACACCCACGTCCACCTGTCGGAGACCCTGACCAGGGCCAGCTTCCCGGACCGCCTGGCCACCCGGGCCTGGGTGTTCCACTGGATCATGCCCTTCTACGGCCAGCTCACCTCCTCCGACGAGCGGGTCGCGGTGACCCTGGGGGCGGCCGAGCTGCTGCGGTCGGGCACCACCTGCTTCCTCGACATGGGCGCCCTGACCGACCCGTGGGCCACGGTCCCCGAGCTCGCCCGGACCGGGATCCGCGGGGTCACCGGCCGCCACGCCGCCGACGTCCGGCCGGCGGCCACCCCGCCGGGCTGGTCGGAGGAGATGATGGACCGCCACTTCTTCCCCGACGCCCGCGCCGCCCTCCAAGAGCTGGAGGCATGCGTCCGGGAGCTGGACGGCACGGCCGGCGGCCGCATCGGCTGCTGGGTCAACATCCAGGGCAAGGAGCCGTGCAGCGCCGAGCTCCACGTCGGCGCCCGCGAGCTGGCCGAGCGCCTCGGGGTCGGCACCACCTACCACGTCGCCTCCACCATCGAGGAGGCCCGGTCGGTCGAGCGCCGCCACGGCCAGACCCCGGTCGCCCGGCTGGCCGCCCTTGGGGGGCTCGGGCCCAACCTGGTGCTGGCCCACGCGGTCGCGACCAGCGACGAGGAGGTCGCGATCCTGGCCGAGCACGACACCAAGGTGGCGTTCTGCCCGGGAACCTCGCTCAAGCTGGCCAAGGGGGCGACCCGGATCGGGAAGTACCCGGAGATGCTCCGGGCCGGGGTCACCGTCGGCCTGGGGACCGACGGCGTCTCGGCCTCGGGCAACCTCGACCTGAAGCGGCAGATGTACCTGGTCGCGGGGCTGTTCAAGGACGCCCGGATGGACCCCGAGGCCGTCGGCGCGGCCCGGGCGCTGCGGATGGCCACGATCGACGGGGCCCGGGCCCTGGGGCTGCACGGCGAGATCGGCTCGCTGGAGCCGGGCAAGAAGGCCGACTTCGTCCTCTTCGGCCTCGACCACAGCGAGTGGGTCCCCTACCGGGACCCGGTCCAGGCCCTGGTGTGGTCGGCGACCTCGGCCAGCATCCGCCAGACCTGGGTGGACGGCCGCGCGGTCCTGGTCGACGGCGCCCTGACCACGTTGCCGGACGAGCCGGAGCTGCGGGCCGAGGCCCGGGCCCGGGCCGCCCGGCTCATCCGGGCGGCCGGCCTGGACGCGGGCGACGTCCCGCTGACGACCTCGCTCTACCAGTAGCGCCGCGCCGACAGGGGTGGTCCGGTCATGTGGGCGACCGGCTGGAGGACCGCCGCTGGAGCAGGCCGAAGATGATGTCGTTGGTCCCGGCGATGTGCTCGGCCATGGCCTTCCGGGCGGCCTCGCCGTCCCGGCGGGCGATGGCGTCCACGATCTTGGCGTGCTGCCCGGTCGACCGCTTGACGGGGTCGCCGTTCTCGCGGGCGAAGGGCAGGTAGGCCAGGATGTCGTGGAGCCGCATCTGCTCCTCGAGGACCAGGTCCAGGAGCCGGTTGGAGTTGGCCGCGTGGGCGATGGCGATGTGCAGGGTCGAGTCCGCCTGGCGGAGGTCGGGCACGGTCGCCTGCTGAGATCGTTCAAGCAGCCAGCGCAGCACCTCGACCTCGTCGTCGCTGGCCCGGCTGGCCGCCAGCTCGGCCGCGGACGGCTCCACCGAGGCGCGGAGGTCGATCAGGTCCTGGAGGGTGGGGCCGAGCTCGCGGGTGATCCGGGTGACCTCGGCCCGGCTGAGCTGGCGGATCTGGCGGGAGGCGACGAAGGTCCCGCCGAGGCGGCCCCGGCTCGTCTTCAGGTAGCCCTGCTGCTGGAGGGCCCGGACGGCCTCCCGGAGGGTGGTCCGGCTGACCGCCAGCCGCTCCACCAGCTCCCGCTCGGGGGGCAGCTGGGCGCCGACCGAGAGGGCGCCCAGCTGCCCCCCGAGCGGGAGCTGGTGGAGCGGCTGGCGGTCAGCCGGACCACCCTCCGGGAGGCCGTCCGGGCCCTCCAGCAGC
>DATABK010000384.1:0-1972 GCA_036259695.1 Actinomycetes bacterium
GGGCTCGGGCACTCCTGGTCCTCGACGAGGTCATGACCGGCTTCCGCCTTCACCGCGGCGGCGCCACCGGCCTGTGGTCGCTGGAGCCGGACCTGCTCACCTTCGGCAAGGTGCTCGGCGGCGGCCTCCCGGCGGCCGCCTACGGC
This sequence comes from Actinomycetes bacterium, assembly GCA_036259695.1. Lineage (GTDB taxonomy): Bacteria > Actinomycetota > CALGFH01 > CALGFH01 > CALGFH01 > CALGFH01. The sequence goes on from DATABK010000384.1 coordinate 147, forward strand.
GGGCCGGCCGGCCTGATGGGCCTGGTGGCCCCCGAGGGCCCGGTCTACCAGGCCGGCACCCTGTCCGGGAACCCGCTGGCCACCGCGGCCGGGCTGGCGACCCTGTCGCTGCTCGACGACGCCGCCTACCGCCACCTGGACGACCTGGCGGCCACGCTCGCCGACGGGCTGCGGGACGCCTTCGCCGACGCGGGCACCCGGGCCCGGGTGCAGCGGGCCGGGAACCTGTTCAGCGTGTTCATGACCACCGAGGAGGTCGGCGACGACGAGGCCGCCCGGCGCCAGGACACGGCCGCCTACGCCCGCTTCTTCCACGCCATGCTGGACCGGGGCGTGTACCTGCCCCCGAGCGCGTTCGAGGCCTGGTTCGTGTCCACCGTCCTCACCGACGCCGAGGTCGACCGGGTCCTCACCGCCGCCCAGGAGGCGGCCCGGCTGGCCGACGTCCCCGCTCAGCCCTCCAGCCGGTAGCCGACGTGGACGTGGCCCTGGTGGCCCTCGTCGGAGAAGTAGGGGCGGCGGCCGATCTCGAACGGTGACCCGATCTCGGACGGCCGCAGCGGGCCCTCGAGGCCGTCCAGCCATATCACCAGCTCCCGCGCCGCCTTGCTGGACCTCGACACCGCCTTCCCGTCGACCATGTCGATGTCGACCGCCCGCCAGACGGTGTGGTTCGACACCCGGCTGGTCCCCTTCACGAACCGGGAGTGGCCGGACCGCAGGCAGCTGAGCCGGACGGTGTGCCGCTCGGCGACCACGGCCAGCAGCGACTGGACCCGCAGGTCGAGCTTGCCCGAGGCCAGGTCGGTCCTGGGGTCGCAGCCCCGGCTGGTCGTGGTCGTGATCCGCTTGTTGCCCACCAGGGCCTGGACGAACGGGTCCTTCGACGGCGCCACCGGCGGAGCCGTCGAGGTGTAGCGGCCGGCCAGGGTCACGACCTCGTGCACGTACCAGCAGGCGTTGTTGTAGCGCTTGAGAGCCACGTGGAGGGCGGCCGAGCCGACGACGTCCGGGCAGGGGTCCTGGCGGATCCGCTCCGGCCGGGCCAGGCCGTCGCCGCACAGCTTGCGGGCCGCCGCCGGCACGGCGTGGGCCGGGTCGTACACGTGGGCGACGACCCCGGTGCCCCAGGTGTCCCAGGTGCTGGGCCGGCCGTTGCGGATGTTGAACTGCATCGGCCCGGCGCAGCAGCCGAAGCGGTTCACCCCGCTCTTGACCCCGGGGGCCGAGGAGCGGCCGTGGTCGGACTCGATCTTGCCGATGGCCGCCAGCACCTGCCAGGTCAGGCCCCGGCACTCGGAGGCCGCGTCGGCGTAGAAGTCGAGGTAGCGGCGGGGGATGTCGGAGATGGCGAAGGTGCTGGCCCCGCGCTGGGCGGCCGGCCTGGGCGGGGCCTTCTTCTCCGGCTTGGGCGTGAGCGCCTTGGCGATGGAGCGCCCGACCGCCTTGGGCACGTCGGCCAGGGGGAACCCGGGGGAGGCGCGGCTGCTCAGCACGGCCAGGGTCAGCAGCGCCACCAGCACCGCCCCGGCCTTGGTGCGGACGTCCCGGTTCACGGCACCTTCCACCCGGAGGAGCCCTTGCGGACGGTCACGTACTCGCTCGGCATCCGCGACCCGACCCCCTCGGCCACGACCAGCACCTGGATCTCCTTGGCGCTGACCTTGCGCTGCTGGAGCGGCCGGACCTTGTCCACGGGGACGTTCTGGCGGGCCGCCCACCAGGCGGCGGCGACCTCGGCCGCGGTGCTGGCCTTCTTGGCCCGAACCGGGGCGGCGGCGGCCTGGCGGGTCACCGCCGCGGCCTCGGCCGCCCCGGTCCCAAGG
>DATABK010000385.1:0-3198 GCA_036259695.1 Actinomycetes bacterium
ATGCCGGCGACCACCGGGAAGCCGCCGGTGGAGGTCGGTGGCTCCGAGGAGACGGCCGACGACCCTGATGGCGGGGTGGACTGGCTGCCGCCGCCCGACTTGGTCTGCGGGGTCGAGGTCAGCGGGGACGGACTCTCGGCCGCGCCGGCGATGGCGCCGCCGAACTGGGTGCACCCGGGGGTGCAGGGGCTCTGGTCGCTGAGGCTGAACACCAGCAGCAGGCCCATCAGGGCGACGACCGTCGCCGCCCAGGCGCGGACCCGCCGGCGCAGGGACGGGCGCCAGTTGATCCGGTAGGAGGGGCCTCGCCGGGCCCTGACCGCCTGCTCGGCGGTGGCGTGGCGCGACCAGGCGGCGATGATGGCGGCCTCGAACGCTCCCAGCTCACCGGTTGGCGTGCCCAGGAGCCTGGAGAGCTCGGCCGCCTTGAACGGGCGGTGCAGGAACCGACGCGCCCCGTCCGGTGGGAGGTCGGGCCGAGGCTCGCCCTTGTCGAGCAGCATGACCAGGGGCCCGTCGTAGCGGTCGCGGACCTGCTTGTAGCTGAGCCGGCGGGCCTGGGGCCGGCTGTCGAGGACGACGGCGGCCACCGTGGGGGTCGACCAGTTGGACAGCTCGGCCGCCGAGCGGAAGTGGGCGATCCGGTCGCCGTTGGAGAGCAGGCGGCCGGTGATCGACGCCAACCCTGGGTCCCTCGACAGCAGGACAACCCGACGCTCCACGGCCACCGTCCCGTCCCCTGACCGGATCGCGACGAACGGCCCGATGGGACCGGTCATCGCACTGCAAACAGCATACTTCCATAGTCGCCCGACGAAAGTCTCTACGCCGGATGCAGGAGGAATCAGGCGTGCTTAAGGGTGATCGGCAGGAATATCCGGTTCCCGGGTACCCGCCGGGAACCGGGCGAACCCCTTCCAGGCCAGGCCGGTCAGCTCGTCGGCCAGCTCGCCGGCCTGGAGGGGCCGGTGCTCGTCAAGCCACCAGCCGGCCGCGCCCTCGGCCATGCCGACGATCGCCGCGGCCAGCGCCCGGGCCCGCGGGACGGCCAGGCCGGCCTCGGCGGCGATGATCAGCGCCACCCGCCCGGCCACCCAGCGGCGGAACTCGGCCACCTGCTCCTGGAAGTCGGCGTCGACCCCGAGGGCCTCGGTGAACAGCAGGCGGAAGGTGTCCTCGTTCCGGTCGACGAAGTCGACGTAGGCCCCGAACCCGCGCCGCAGCCGCTCCTCGTTGCCCTCGGCCTGGCTGAAGGCGGTCTCCAGCTCCTCGGTGAGCCGGCCCAGCTCACTGACCAGCAAGGCGTCGTACAGCGCCCGCTTGGAGGAGAAGTGCTGGTACAGCACGGGCTTGGTGACGCCTGCGGCCTCGGCGATGGACTCCATGGAGGCGCCCCGGTAGCCGTCACGGGCGAACAGCCGCCGGGCGACGCCGAGCAGCTGGGCGCGGCGCTCGGCCGCCCGCAGCCGCATGCCGATCGGCACGCTCACGATTCCACCCCCTTGCGCAGACCTGCCCGGTCCCGCATCCTACCGTTCAGTAGGTTACCGGTCGGTAACAGCAGTGCGGGAAAGGACCTTGCCCATGATCGGCTTCGCGCTCTCCGAAGACCAGGTGGCGGCCCAGAAGTGGGCCCGCGAGTTCGCCGAGAAGGAGATCCGGCCGGTCGCGCCCCACTACGACGAGACCGAGGACTTCCCCTGGCCGGTCATCTCCAAGGCGGCCGACATCGGCCTGTACGGCATGGACTTCTACCGCATGATCGGCGAGGACGAGACCGGCATCCTCCAGCCGCTGCTGGTCGAGGAGCTCTGCTGGGGCTGCGCCGGCATCTCCCTCGGAATCTTCGGCACCGGCCTGCCCCTGGTCGCCCTCATGGCCAGCGGCACCCCGGACCAGGTCGCCCGCTGGACCCCGGAGCTGTTCGGCACCCCGTCCGAGCCCAAGGTGGGCGCGTTCGCGGTCACCGAGCCGGGCGCCGGGTCGGACGTCTCCAGCCTCCGCACCCGGGCCGTCCGCGACGGCGACGACTGGGTCCTGAACGGCCAGAAGGTGTTCATCACCAACGGCGGCATCGCCAGCGTCCACGTGGTCGTGGCCACCGTCGACCCCTCCCTCGGCCACCGCGGCCAGGCCAGCTTCGTGATCCCGCCGGGCACGCCCGGCCTGCGCCAGGGCAAGAAGGAGAAGAAGCTCGGCATCCGCGCCTCCCACACCGCCGAGGTCCTGCTCGAGGACTGTCGCGTCCCGGCCGACTGCCTGCTCGGGGGCTCCGAGCGCCTCCAGGCCAAGCTGGACCGGGCCCGCGAGGCCCGCGACGCCAAGGCGGCCGCCGGCACCGCTCCCCAGGCCGCCGCCCGCTCCCGGGGCAGCTCCGGCGCCCTGGCCACCTTCGAGGCGACCCGCCCGATCGTCGGCGCCCAGGCCGTCGGCATCGCCAGGGCCGCCTTCGAGTTCGCCCGCGACTACGCCGGCGAGCGGGTCCAGTTCGGCAAGCCGATCGCCGCCCAGCAGTCCATCGCCTTCAAGCTGGCCGACATGGCCACCGAGATCGACGCCGCCCGCCTGCTCGTCTGGCGCGCCTCCTGGATGGCCCGCAACGGCATGGGCTTCTCCCACGCCGAAGGCTCCATGTCCAAACTCAAGGCCGGCGAGACCGCCGTCCGCGTCACCGACGAGGCCATCCAGATCCTTGGCGGCTACGGCTTCATCCGCGACTTCCCTGTGGAGAAGTGGCACCGCGACGCGAAGATTTACACCCTCTTCGAGGGAACATCAGAGATCCAGCGCCTGGTGATCTCCCGCGCGAACGGGGGGATGGCCTGACCCGGCCGACCCCGCCGGAGGGGCTGTTTCGCAAGGTCGACTGCGTGCAGGTGCCGGTCCCGGACCTGGACCAGGGCCTCGCCTTCTACCGGGACCGGCTCGGGCACCAGCTGATCTGGCGGAGCGAGACCGCGGCCGGGCTGCGGTTGGCGGCCAGCGACACCGAGCTGGTGCTCCAGACGCAGCGGTCCGAGCCGGAGGTTGATCTTCTGGTGGGCTCCGTGGACGAGGCGGTGGGGCGGGTCGTCGAGGCCGGTGGGACGGTGCTGGTCGAGTCGTTCGACATCCCGGTTGGGCGGGTGGCGGTGGTGGCCGATCCGTTCGGGAACCCGCTGACGGTCGTGGACCTCGGCAAGGGCCGCTACCGGACCG
>DATABK010000386.1:0-5559 GCA_036259695.1 Actinomycetes bacterium
CGAGCCGCGTTGCCGCCATCCCGAACGCCACTCGCTCCTCCTACCGACCGAAAGGACTCCACGTGTCCGCCGTCGCCCACCCCCTGCCCGAGCACCCCTCGCCGCCCGACCCCCGGAAGCTCCAGGCCGTCGACCGCCCGGCCGGCGTCGACCTGGACCGGGCCGAGCGGGCCGTGGCCGACCTGCTGGCCGCGCTCGGCCAGAACCCGGCGTCGGCCCACCTGGCAGACACCCCCCGGCGGGTCGCGGCCGGCTACGCCGAGCTGCTCGCCCCGACGCCGGTCACCGCCACCACCTTCCCCAACGACCACGGCTACGACCAGCTGGTCCTGGCCACAGCCATCCCCTTCGCCTCACGCTGCCAGCACCACCTGCTGCCGTTCACCGGCCTGGCCCACGTCGGCTACCTCCCCGGCGACCGCATCCTCGGACTATCCAAGCTGGCCCGGCTGGTCGAGCTGTTCGCCCGCCACCTCCAGCTCCAGGAGCGACTCACCACCCAGATCGCCGACTGGCTCCAGGCCCACCTGGCCCCCCACGGCGTCGGGGTGATGCTGGAGGCCGAACACCTCTGCATGACCCAGCGCGGCGTGCGCGCGGCCAGCGCCCGCACCATCACCTCCACCCGGCACGGCCTAATCCGCACCGACCCACACTCACACCAGGAATTCCCGGCCCTGACCGGGATCAGCCGGTGAAGGCCCTCACCGGTCTGCTGCTGTCAAGTGATGAGGTGATGTCGTGAGGAAGTTCTCGGTCCGCCCAACGCTGACGATGAAGGGCCGCACGTTCAAGGGGCTGCGCGGCTGGTCGGGCAAGCCATTGCACCCACCGCTGACCGACCTCCCGATCGCCGCCTACATACTCTGCGCGGTGTTCGACGTGAGCTCGGCGGTCGCCGGCAGGGACCACACCTGGGCCCGGGAGCTGTGGCACGCCGGCGCATTCATCTTTGTCGGCGGGGCCGCGGTGTCGGTGCTGGCGGCGTTGACGGGCCTGTGGGACTGGTGGAAGTCCTCTGAGGCCGGCACCCAGGCGCGGCGCACGATCAATGCCCACGCCACGATCATGGTCGCCGTCACCGTGCTCGCCCTGGCCGACATCGCCTGGCGGCTGAACGACTACCGCACGGAGCCGGTCACCCCTGTCGGGATCGCGATCCTGTCGGTCGTCATCGCCCTGCTGGCATCGGTGGGCGCCATGTTCGGCGGCAGCCTGGTCTACGACTACGGCTTCAACGTCGAGACCGCCGGCGACCACCCGGTGTGGCACAAGTCCGAGACCGACGTGTTCCCCGGCCAGCACGACTGACGAGAGGAGCGATGACATGACCAAACTCCAGCGCCTGTACCAGGAGCAGGGCCAGAGCCCGTGGCTCGACAACCTGACCCGGATGTACCTCCACGACGGCACGCTCGGCCGGCTGGTGGCTGACGGGATCCGGGGGGTGACGGCCAACCCGACAATCCTCGCCCGGGCGATCGAAGGCTCCGACGCCTACGACGAGCAGTTCGCGACGCGCATCGCCCAGGGGCGTCCGGTGACGGACGCCTACTGGGACCTGGTCACCGACGACATCGTCGACGCGCTGGGGGTGCTGCGACCGACCTTCGACGCCAGCGGCGGCACCGACGGGTTCGTGTCGGTCGAGGTGGCACCAGAGCTGGCCCACGACACCGACGCCACCATCGCCGCCGCCCGCCAGCTGCACGAGCGGATCGCCCAGCCGAACCTGTTGGTGAAGATCCCGGGCACCGGCGAGGGCGTGCCCGCCATCCAGGCGATGATCGCCGAGGGACGCAGCATCAACATCACGCTGATCTTCTCCCTGGCCCGCTACGCCGAGGTGATCGACGCCTACCTCGCCGGCCTCGAGACCCTCGCCCAGCGCGGTGGCGACCTCGCTCCGGTGCACAGCGTGGCCTCGTTCTTCGTCAGCCGGGTCGACACCGAAGTCGACCGTCGCCTGGACGCCATCGGCACCAGCGACGCGCTGGCGCTGCGGGGCCGGGCCGCGGTCGCCCAGGCCAAGCTGGCCTACCGGCTGTTCGGTGACCGTTTCGCCGGCGAGCGGTGGGGGCGGCTGGCCGCCCGGGGCGCCCAGGTGCAGCGGCCGCTGTGGGCGTCGACGTCGACCAAGAACCCCACCTACCCCGACACCCTCTACGTCGACAGCCTCATCGGGCCCGACACGGTCAACACCCTGCCCGAGCCGACCATCGCCGCGTTCGAAGACCACGGGACCCTCGCCCGCAGCATCGATCGAGGGGTCGACGACGCCAGCGCGGTGATGGACAAGCTGGCCGAGGTCGGGGTGGACATGGACGACGTCGGCCGCACCCTCGAGGACCAGGGCGTGGCCAGCTTCCACCAGTCGTTCGCCCACGTCCTGCAAGTGCTCGAGACCAAGGCCCGCCAGCTGGCGGCCCGCTGACATGGACTGGGCTGGCTGGGCGCTGTTCGGCCTCGTCGCCACCGCCGCCCTGACGGCGGTGATGATCATGGCCCAGCTGGCCGGGCTGACCCGGCTCGACCTGCCCCTGCTGCTCGGCACCATCGTCACCGAAGACCCCGACCGGGCCCGGGTCGCCGGGTTCTTCCTCCATCTGGTGATCGGGCAGGGGTTCGCCCTCGGCTATGCCCTCAGCTTCTCGCTGCTGGACCGGGCCACCTGGTGGCTGGGCGGGCTGCTTGGGCTGCTACATGTCGCGGTCTCCCTTACCATCTTCGTCCCCCTCCTCGCCGGCGTGCACCCGCGCATGGCGTCGCACCGGGCCGGTCGATCCTCGACCGCGGTGCTGGAGCCGCCCGGGCTGGGTGGCCTCAACTACGGCGGCCAGACCCCGGTTGTCACCATCGCCGCCCACCTCACCTACGGCATCGCCCTCGGCGTCCTGCTCCAGGTCCACTGACATGCGCCAACCGTTCCCCACCGCCGGCGAGCGGGCCCGGCCCATCGAGGACTACGGCCTGCTCGGTGACACCCGCACCGCGGCGCTGGCCGCCTCCAACGGCGCCATCGACTGGCTGTGCGTCCCCCGCTTCGACGGCCAACCGGTGTTCGGCCGCCTGATCGGCGGGCCGGCGGCGGGCACCTTCCGCATGGGGCCAACCGGAGCCGCCACGGTCATCGCCCGCCGCTACCGACCCCACACCGCCACGCTTGAGACAACCTGGGACACCCCGGGCGGGCGGCTCACCCTGACCGAGGGGATGATCGCCGACGTCACCGGATGGCTGTTGCCGTCCACCCTGCTGGTGCGCCGGCTCACCGCCGCCGAGGGGCCGGTCGACGCCGTGATCGAGTTCGATCCCCGCCTCGGCGAACACCACACCTCGCCGCGCATCGAGCACCGCGGCGACGTCGTCGTGTGCAGCTGGTCGACCACCGCGCTCGCGCTGCGCGCATCGCCACCGCTCCACCTTGACGCCGGACGAGCGGTGACGGTGCGCGTCATGCCCGATCGGCCCGTCACCCTCGCGCTCAGTGTCGCCGACCGGGAACCGCTGATCTATGTCGACCCCGATGCGGCCTGGGTGGCACTTGAGGCCGATGAGCACGGCTGGCAGGCCTGGTGTGCCGACATCGACGGCGATCTCCCGCACCGCGACGCGGTGGCCCGCAGCCTGCTCACCCTGCGCCTGTTGACCTACTCCCCGTCGGGCGCACCGGTGGCGGCACCGACAACCTCGCTCCCCGAGGACCCCGGCGGGATCCGCAACTGGGACTACCGCTACGCCTGGCCCCGCGACGCCAGCATCGGCATCGGTGCCTTCCTGGGCGTCGGCAAACACGCCGAAGCCCGCCATTTCCTCGCCTGGCTGCTCCACGCCAGCCGCCTGGACCGGCCCCGGCTCCCCGTCCTGCTCACCCTTCACGGCCGCCACCCAACGGCGGAACGGGAACTTGACGGCTGGCCCGGCTACGCCGACAGCCGCCCGGTCCGTGTCGGTAACGGCGCCGCCGACCAGCACCAGCTCGACGGCTACGGCTGGGTCCTGGACGCCGCCTGGCTGCTCACCCGCGCCGGCCATCGGCTCGACGCCGAGACCTGGCGGGCCATGCGCGGCTTCGCCGACCAGGTCGCAAAGCGGTGGCGTCATCCCGACGCCGGGATCTGGGAGATTCGCGGCGACGGCGCCCACCACGTGCACTCCAAGCTCATGGCCTGGCTCGCCCTCGACCGTGCCCTGCGCATCGCGTCCACCCGCCGCACCCCGGCCCGGCAGGTCGCAGGATGGCAGGCCGAGCGCGACGCCATCGCCGCCGACATCACCGCCGCCGGCTTCAACCCCGAGCTCGGCAGCTACACCCGCTCCTATGGATCCAACGACCTCGACGCCGCCGTGCTCGTCCTTCCCCTCCTTGACCTGGAACCGCGCGACTCGCCTCGGGTCCGGGCCACCATCGAAGCCGTGCGCCACCAGCTCAGCGCCGGCGGCCCCCTGCTGTACCGCTACCCGCCCGGCCGGGACGGCCTACCGGGCACCGAAGGCGCCTTCCTCCCATGCTCGTTCTGGCTGGTCCAAGCCCTCGCCACCACAGGTCGGGTCGACGAGGCGACCCGGCTGTTCGACGACCTCCTCGACCTCGTCAACCCGCTCGGCCTCCTCCCCGAGGAGATCAACCCCACCACCCACGGCTACCTCGGCAACTACCCCCAAGCCCTCACCCACGCCGCCCTCGTCCAAGCCGCCCTAGCCATCCGCGACGCCCGCAATGATCGGTTTTCTCCAGGACCAGATGAGATCCCAGTGCGCGAGCCAGACAGCTACGAACGGACCTCACCGAGCTAGCATCCCAACCATCATCGGATCGCATTCCGTGCCAGAGATTTGCCAGAAACTGCGCTACACGTGGCCTTGCGATGTCTCACGTCCCAGCCCTCGGCAAGGCCTCCGAGCTGGCATGATTGTGAGGGGCCGACCGCCGAGGCGACAGCCTTCGTCAGGAGCGCGGTCCGCGACCTGTGCCCAGAGCATGCCAGCGCTGTACCGGCCTGACGTCGACAAGGGGAGCGGCTGCTGTGGCTGCCGCTTGCGGCCTCGGCCGTGCCACCGCTGCTTGGTTTGTCCGCTTACGTGAAGATTTGCCTTTTCCTCCCGGTTGTGAGTGACTTGGCCGTGCGGCCTCCGGTGGGTGAGTCGCGTGTCCGGTCCAGCGCACCGCTGCCGCATGCAGCGGCGAACACAAGCAAGTCGACCCGTGAACGACCGCCCCTGCCCCTGCCGGTCTCTTCCAGGCACAGTCAGCCCCGCCTGGCTGCCTGGGGGGTCGGCGCAGGGAAAGGTGGGCGGTAGATGCGCAAGCTGACCGTGACCCTCGGCCTGGTGCTGGGATTGGCCTTGGGCCTTGTCGCGACCGCACAGCCACAGCCGGCCCGGGCGGCCACTGGCGACAACCTGGTGCTGGTCTGGAACGAGGAGACCCTGGAGGCGATCCGCACCCTGTCGCCTGGTCCGACGGTGGCCGTGCGAGCCCTGGCGGTGGTGCACACCGCCATCTACGACGCCTGGGCGGCCTACGACCCGGTCGCGGTCGGCACCCGGCTGGGCGCC
>DATABK010000387.1:0-4000 GCA_036259695.1 Actinomycetes bacterium
GCGTACACCAAGTATGCATGCGCTGCACCCAGATTGCATGCACAGGTGCGTCGCCGGCTAGACCGGCGAACCGGCCTCGTAGGCCTGGCCGACGGCCTTGGGGGGGCGGACCCGGCGGAAGAACAGGGCCAGGACGATCAGGGTGACGATGTAGGGCAGGCTCTGGATGAAGGCGTTGTTGATCCAGTCGACCCGCAGGAACACCGTCAGGGCCTCGGTCCAGGCGAACAGCAGGCAGGAGAGGGCGGCGCCGATCGGGGACCAGTTGCCGAGGATGAGGGCGGCCAGGGCGATGAAGCCGCGGCCCTGGTTCATGCCCTCGCGGTAGAGGCCGACCAGCTCGATGGAGAGGTAGCCGCCGGCCAGGCCGGCGAAGCCGCCGGAGATGAGCACCCCGGCCCAGCGCATCCCCTTGACGCGGACGCCGAGGGTCTCGGCGGCCCGCGGGTTCTCCCCGGCCGAGCGGAGGCGCAGGCCGAGCACGGTGCGGTTGAGGACGAACCAGGCGGCCACCCCGAGCACGACGGTCAGCGGCACCAGCAGCGACTGCTCGCCCAGGCCGGGGACGTCGACCTTGGGGAGCTGCGGCACCTGGGGTGACTGGGTGCCCTGGTCGTAGGCGACGATCGACAGGAACCGGGGCAGGCCGATGGCCAGGATGTTGATGGCCACGCCGGAGACGATGTGGTCGACCCGGAAGGTGACGGTGGCCAGGGCGTGGAGAGCGGCCACGGCGACCCCGGCGGCCACCGCCGTGAGCAGGCCGGCCAGCGGCCCCCACTGGAGCGCCCCCCAGGCCCCGAACCAGGTGCCGAAGATCATCATGCCGTCGATGCCGATGTTGACGATGCCCGAGCGCTCGTTGAACACCCCGCCCAGGGTGGCCAGGTACAGGGGCACGAAGGCCCGGATGGCCGAGGCGACGGTGGCCAGCCCGAACAGCTGGACGAGGATCTCAGGCACGTTCGTGCTGCTCCCGGAGCTGGCGGCGGGCGGTCATCCGGCGGACGACCTCGTAGGCGATCACGATGGTGAGGATGATCACGCCCTGCATGATGGTCGTGACCTCCTTGGGGACGTCGGTGTTGAGGCCGATGCCCGACGAGGCCCGGTCCAGGAAGGAGAACAGCAGCGCCGCGGCCACGATGCCGAGGCCCGAGTTGCGGCCCAGCAGGGCGATGGCGATGCCGGTGAAGCCGTAGCCGCGGATGTAGTCGAGCTTCATGCGGTCGTCGATGCCGAGCACGTCCTGGAGGGCGATCAGGCCGGCGATCGCCCCCGACAGCAGCATCGCCTTCATCATCATGGCGTTGGTGCGGATGCCGGACGGCTCGGCGGCCCGCGGGTTGGTGCCGAGCACCCGCAGCTCGAAGCCGAAGCGGGTCCGCCGCACGGTCAGCGCGTACAGCGCCGCGACCACGATGGCCAGGACGAAGAACCAGGTCACCGGGGCCGACCCGCGGAAGTCGAAGCCGATCGAGTTGAAGAACGGGACCATGGACCCGACCTGGGCCGACGGCTCGATCGGGGGGGTCTGCTGCTGGGCGATGCCGCCCCGCTGGTTGGGGTCCTTCATCAGGTCCGAGAGGAGGTACAGCAGGACCGCGTTGGCCACGAAGTTCATCATGATGGTCGAGATGACCTCGTGGGCCCCCCGGTAGACCTTGAGCAGGGCCGGGACGGCCGCCCAGAGCATCCCCCCGGCCATGCCGGCCAGGATGGTGAAGGGCAGGTGGAGGACGGTGGGGGCCGACAGCTGGTAGCCGACGTAGCCGGCGGCCAGGGCGCCGATCGCGTACTGGCCCTCGACGCCGATGTTGAACAGCCCGGCCTTGAAGGCGATGGCCACGGCCAGGCCGGCGAAGATCAGCGGGGTGGCCCGGCCGAGGATGAAGGCCACCGAGTTGCGGTTGAACAGCCCGTAGCTCCACATGGCCCCGGCCACGTCGCCGACGTCGCCCCAGTCCTGCTGGACGACCAGGATGACCAGGACGCCGATGACGGCCGCGATCAGCAGCGACACCGCCGGGGCGAGCAGCTGGACGGCCCAGCCCCGCAGGCGCTGGCCCCAGGGGACCCGGGCGGCGGCCTCCTCGACCTCCGGCTCGGGCGGCGGCGGTGGCTTCTCCTCGACCTTCACGCCGCCGGCTCCTCGTCACCGGAGCGGGCGCCGGTCATGTAGAGGCCGAGCTCGCTCATGGTGGCCTCGGAGCCGCGGAACTGGGCCACGATGCGGCCGTCGTAGATGACCCCGACCCGGTCGGCCAGGGCCAGGATCTCCTCCAGGTTGGAGGAGATCAGCAGCACGGCCACGCCCGAGTCGCGGGCCTCGACCAGCTCCTGCCAGACGAACTGGGTGGCCCCGATGTCCAGGCCGCGGGTCGGGTGGGCGGCGATCAGCAGCTTGGGCTTGCTGGCGAACTCGCGGCCGAGGACCAGCTTCTGCTGGTTGCCCCCGGACAGGGCGTAGGCCGGGGCGGCGACGCTGGGCGCCTTGACCCGGAAGCCGCGGATCAGCTCGGCCGCCCGGCGCCGGATGGCCCCCAGGTCGAGCAGGCCCCGCCTGCTGAACGGCTCGCGCTCCTGCTGGCCGAGGACCGAGTTCTCGCTGACCAGCATCTGCAGGACCATGCCGCGGGCGTGGCGGTCCTCGGGGATGTAGGCCAGGCCGGCCTGGCGCCGGGTGCGGACGTCGGCCCGGGTCAGCTCGTCGTCGTCCAGGTAGACGCGACCGGTGTCGGGGGCGGTCAGGCCGACCAGGACCTCGACCAGCTCGGCCTGGCCGTTGCCCTCGACCCCGGCCAGCCCGTAGATCTCCGAGCGGCGCACGTCCAGGTCGAGCCCGGCCAGGATCTCCTTGCCCCCCTGGGTGACCCGGACGTCCTTGACCTGGAGCATCGGCCCGCCCGGGGTGGCCTTGCCCTCGACCCGGCGCAGCAGCACCGGCCGGCCGACCATCATCTCGGCCACCTGGTGGGTGTCGGTGTCGGCGGCGGCCACGGTGTCGATCACCTTGCCGTCGCGGAGCACGGTGATCCGGTCGGCGACCTGGAGGACCTCGTCGAGGGAGTGGGCGATGAAGATGATCGTCTTGCCGTCGGCCTTGAGCTGGCGCATGTTGGCGAACAGCTCCTCGACCTCCTGGGGGACGAGCACGGCCGTGGGCTCGTCCAGGATCAGGATGTCCGCGCCCCGGTACAGCAGCTTGAGGATCTCGACCCGCTGCTGCTGGCCGACGCCGATGTCCTCGACCCGGGCGTGGGGGTCGAGCGGGGTGCCGAACCCGCGGGCCAGCTCCCCCACCCGGCGCTCGGCCTCCTCCAGGTCGAGGCGGCCGCCGCCCTTGTTGGGCTCGGCCCCGAGCACGATGTTCTCGGCCACGGTGAAGTCGTCGACCAGCATGAAGTGCTGGTGGACCATGCCGATGCGCAGCTCGATGGCCTTGCGGGGCGAGTCGATCACCTGCTGCTCGCCCCGGACCAGGATCTCGCCCTCGTCGGGCTGCTCCAGCCCGTAGAGCATCTTCATCAGGGTCGACTTGCCGGCCCCGTTCTCGCCGACGATGGCGTGAACCTCGCCGCGGGCGCACTCGAGGTCGATGTCCTCGAGGACGCGAACGCCGAGGAACTCCTTGCCGATCCCCCGCATCGAGAGGAGCGGCTGCGCGGGCGCGGGGCCCCCTGTCTCGGCGCCGGCGTCCGCAGCGGTGGTCATACCAGGAGGGGGCGCAGGTTCCGGTGGGCGATCTCGAGCCCCTGCTCGACCTTCTCCGGCGTGCCGCCCCAGACGGGATCCTCGTGCTCGACGGAGAGGACGCCGTCGTAGCCGTGGGCGCGGAGCATGCTGACGAAGGGCTTCCAGAACTCGTCGCCGTGGCCGTAGCCGCAGGTGCGGAACACCCAGGAGCGGTTGGCCAGGTCGCCGTAGCTTTTGGTGTCGAGCGTCCCGTTGACCGCGGTGTTGCGGGGGTCGATGCCGGTGTCCTTGGCGTGGACGTGGT
>DATABK010000388.1:0-2296 GCA_036259695.1 Actinomycetes bacterium
CCGCCCAACAACTGGCCGCGGGACAAGACGCAGTGGAACATCCTGCGCAAGATCGAGCCCGACACGGTGCAGGGCTCCAACTGGGACCCCGACTCGATCATGCACTACCCGTTCCCGGCCGGGCTGATCCTCCGGCCGGAGCAGTTCCGGACCGAGCCGCTGCGGCCGGCCGGTGGGCTCTCGAACCGCGACCTGGCCTGGGTGCGGGCCTTCTACCCGGCCACCGACACCCAGGAGCTGCCCGAGCTGCTCCCGTTCCAGTCCCGTGAGCTGGCCATCCTGCCCGGCCAGCAGCGCGACCTCGTCATCCGCCCGACGGCCACCCGCAAGTACACCCTCCAGACCTTCGGGGAGTCGGACACCGTCATGGTCCTGTTCGAGCGGGCCGGCGGGCAGCTGCGCTACCAGGCCGGCGACGACGACAGCGGCGAGGACCGCAACGCCACCCTCCAGCTCAAGCTGTTCCAGGGCCGCGAGTACGTGCTGCGGGTCCGCCTCTACTTCAGCCAGGGGTCGGGCGAGACGGCTGTCATGATGTGGTGAGACGCCCCACCTGAGCCGGGAGGCTCATTGCACGAGATCGAACCGCTGCTGCTGGCGTTGATGGTGGCCGTGGCCGGGCTGAGCGTCCTGGCCCGGATGGTTCGCGTGCCCTACCCCATCCTGCTGGTGCTGGGCGGGCTGGTGATCGGGTTCGTGCCCGGCATGCCCGAGGTCACCCTCCCGCCCGAGCTGGTCCTGGTCGCCTTCCTGCCGCCCCTGCTGTACTGGTCGGGCTTCTTCGCCTCGCCCCGCGACCTGCGGGCCGACGCCCGGACGATCTCGTTGCTGGCCGTCGGGCTGGTCCTGGCCACCGCGACCGCGGTGGCGGTGGTCGCCATGGCCCTGGTCGACGGGATGACCTGGCCGGTGGCGTTCGCCCTCGGGGCGATCGTCTCGCCCACCGACCCGCTGGCCGCCAGCGCCATCGGCCGCCGCCTGGGCGTGCCCCGCCGCCTGCTCACCGTGCTCGAGGGCGAGAGCCTGGTCAACGACGCCACCGCCCTGGTCGCCTACCGGGTCGCGGTCGCCGCGGCGGTGAGCGGCAACTTCGTCGCCTGGCAGGCCGGGATGCGGTTCGTGGTCGGGGCGGCCGGCGGCGTGGCCATCGGGCTGCTGGTCGGCTGGCTGGTCGCCGAGGTGCGGCGCCGGCTCGACGACCCGGTGGTCGAGATCGTGGTCTCGGTGTTCACCGGCTACGCCGCCTACCTGCCGGCCGAGCTGCTCGGCGTCTCCGGGGTCCTGGCCGCCGTGACCACCGGCCTGTACGTCGGCTGGCGGGCCCCGCAGCTGGCCACGGCCTCGACCCGCCTGCTCGGCTTCTCCTTCTGGGAGGTGCTGGTCTACCTGGCCAACGCCGTGCTCTTCATCCTCGTCGGCCTCCAGCTCCGGCCGATCCTGGAGGAGCTCGCCGGCACCCCGGTGGCCGTCCTGGTCGCCCAGGGGGCGCTGGTCAGCGCCGTGGTCGTGGCCGTCCGGGTCGGCTGGGGGTTCAGCGTCCCCTACCTGGTCCGGCTGCTCGACCGGCGCCCCTCCCAGGTCATGCGCCGGGTCGAGGCCAAGGGGCGGCTCCTGCTCGGCTGGAGCGGGATGCGGGGGGCGGTGTCACTGGCCGCCGCCCTGGCCCTGCCCCTGGACTTCCCGCTGCGGAACCTGATCCTGTTCCTGACCTTCTCGGTGATCCTGGTCACCCTGGTCGTCCAGGGGCTGACCCTGCCCGCCCTGATCCGGCGGCTGCGCTTCGAGGAGGACGACAGCGAGGAGCGGGAGGAGGTGCGGGCCCGCCTGGCCGCGGCCTCGGCCGCCCTCGACCGGCTGGGCGAGCTGGCCGGAGAGGACTGGACCCGCGACGACACGGTCGAGCGGCTGCAAGGCCTGTACGAGTTCCGCCGCCGGCGCCTCAAGGCCCGCGGCGGGTACCTGGAGGACGACGGGGCCGAGGACCGGTCACAGGCCTACCAGCGCCTGGTCCGGGAGCTGCTCGAGGCCCAGCGCCGGGCCATCGTCCGGCTCCGCAACCAGGGCCAGATCTCGAGCGACGTGATGCACCGCATCGAGCGCGAGCTGGACCTGGAGGACAGCCGGCTGGAGATCTGACCCGTCGGCGGTACGGGGAATTCCGTACCCGGATCGTACGGGTGCATCGGTTCCCGGCAACCGCTTGCTGCGACAGTTGGCCGGCCTGGCGACGGCGCCGGGTGCTGCACACGATCTATGCCTCAGGGGGGACGTACGTGCGTCGGAGACTGCTCACCGT
>DATABK010000389.1:0-2264 GCA_036259695.1 Actinomycetes bacterium
CACCCCGCTCGGCGTCCTCTGGCCCGGGTCGCGCCGGCCGGGCGCGTAGGCTTCCGGTATGGGTGAGGACATCCGGCTCCGTGCGCTCGACCCGGACCGGGACCGGTCGGTGGTGGAGCGGCTCTGGGAGGCGGCGCTCGGGGCGGTGTGGCCGCTGCTGCCTGGCGCGCTGGACCTCGTCAGGGAGGGGTTGGTCGCGGAGCGAGGGGTCGGTGGCGAGCGGGTCGGGCGTGGAGTGGGCGTGGTGGCCCTCGACCCGGCTGGCAGCATCCCGTTGCTGCTGGTTGACCCGGCCTGTCAGCGCCAGGGGATCGGCACCTGGTTGCTGGAGGCCGGGATGGCGCGGCTCGGCGAGCTCGGGGCCGCGACCGTCGGGCTTGGAAGTGGTGGGGACGACTACATCTGGCCGGGGGTCCCGGACGATCTGCCGGGCGCGGTCGGGTTCTTCGAGGCGCGGGGGTGGGCGTTCGACCACACGGTGATCGACCTGGTGGCCGACCTGCGCGGGTACCGGGCACCGGCAGGAGTCGCGGACCGGGCGGGACGGGCCGGGGTGTCGATCGGGGTGATGGCCGGGCCGGAACGGCCGGAGGTGATGGCCTTCGAGGCGGCGACCTTTCCGGAGTGGGTGGTGTGGTTCGAGCGGCTGGACTCCTCGGTGCTGGTCGCGCGTGATCGGGCGGGGGCGATCGTCGGCACCCTGCTGTTCCGGGGACCGCTGGGCGCGACCATCTACGAACCGCTGCTCGGCCCGGAGGCGGGCACCATCGGCTGTGTCGGCGTGGCCCCTCCCGCCCAGGGGGCCGGGGTCGGCAGCGCCATGGTGGCCAGGTCGTCGGAGCTGCTGCGGGACGCGGGAACCCGCGCCTGCCACATCGGCTGGACCCGCCGCGAGCAGTTCTACACCCGCCTCGGCTACACCCCGTGGCGGCGCTACCACATGGCCCGGCGGCCGACCTCGTTCTGACCTCGGGTCACAGTGTCGCCGGGAGGTCGAGCGACCATCCTGGAGGTACCAGTTTCCAACGCCCGAGGAGCATGTCGATGGCCGACCGTCCCCAGCCGCGTCAGGGGCCGATGACCGAGGCGGACCTGCGGGCCGCCTGGGTGGTGGAGCCGCCCAGGCTGGCCGGGAAGATCCAGGTGGTCGACTACGACCCGGAGTGGCCGCGCCTGTTCCAGCGTGAGGCGGACCGGATCGCGGCGGCGCTGGGGGAGCGGGTGGTGCAGCTCGAGCACGTCGGGTCGACCTCGGTGCCGGGGCTGGCCGCCAAGCCGGTCATCGACATCATGCTGATCGTGCCCGACTCCTCGGACGAGCCGGCCTACCTCCCGGACCTGGAGGCGGCCGGGTATGTGCTGGTCATCCGGGAACCCGACTGGTACGAGCACCGCTGCCTCAAGGGGCCCGACACAGGAGTGAACCTGCACGTCTACTCGCCCGGGTGCCCGGAGATCGAGCGGTACCTCATCTTCCGCGACCGGCTGCGGGCCGATCCGGGCGACCGGGCGCACTACCAGCAGGTCAAGCGTGAGCTGGCCGAGCGGGACTGGACCTATGTCCAGCAGTACGCCGACGCCAAGACCGAGGTCGTCGAGGCGATCATCGCCAGAGCCCGGGAGCGGGGGCCCGGCGGCTGAGCGAGGCTCCCCGAGGCCTCCCCGCGGCGTTCACAACTCCTTCACGGCCGGACGGCAGCATCGGGAACGTCCGAAGCAACGCCGTCACACGAGGAGGAACGCAATGCGACGGATGATGGTGGTCGGGGCGGTGATCCTCGCCATCGTGGCCGCGGTCGGGATCGGGGTCGCGGCCTTCAACGCCGGAGTCGACGAGGGGATGTCGCGGGAGCTGGCCCAGACCGGCGACGGCGACCAGGTGGTCAGGGTCGTCGGGCACGGCTACGGGTGGGGCTACGGCCGCGGGTTCGGGTTCCCGTTCGGGCTGATCCTGTTCCCACTGTTCATCATCGGGATCGTCCTGCTGGTCCGGGGCGCGTTCGCCCGCGGCCGCTGGGGCGGTCCCCGGTGGTGGGGACCTGGCGGCTGGGGGCCTGGCGGTCCCGGCGGCCCGGGCGGGTACGGCCCTCCCGGTCCCTGGGGCGGCCCGGCGGCGTTCGACGAGTACCACCGGCGCCTGCACGAGCAGCCCCGGACCCCGGCCGGTCCCGGTGACGCTTCCGAAGGGGGCACGACCCGGGAGACCCCGGCCGGCCCGGGGACGGCCTAGGCCCGACGGCGGCGGGGGGGGGGGGGGGGGGGGG
>DATABK010000390.1:0-6966 GCA_036259695.1 Actinomycetes bacterium
AGCACCTGGGTGGCGTGGTTGGGGCCGCCGCGGGTGAGGACGTACACCACCGTCATGTCGGTGAAGGTCAGGATCGCCCCGAACAGGGCCGCGACCGCGACCACGGGCAGGGTCAGGGGGATGGTCACCTCGAGCATGCGCCGCCAGAACCCGGCCCCGTCGACCCGGGCCGCCTCGTCCAGGTCTCGGGGGATGGCGACCAGCCCGGCCAGGATGATCACGGCCGACAACGGGGTCAGCCGCCACACGTGGACGGCGATCACCGACGCCATGGCCAGGCCGGGCCGGCCCAGCCAGTAGGTGTTGGCGTCGAGCAGCCCCAGGTTGCGCAGCACCCAGTCGATCGGGCTGAAGACCGAGTCAAGCATCCACAGCCAGGCCACCGCCCCCAGGGCCACCGGGGTCGTCCAGGGCAGCAGGACCAGGAACCGGACCAGCCACTTGCCGCGGAAGTCGGCCACCAGAACGTTGGCCAGGACCTTGCCCAGGACCACGATCAGGGCCATCGAGACCACGGTGAAGATGAAGGTGTTGCGCAGCGAGCGCCAGAACACCGGGTCGTCGAGGGCGCGCTCGAAGGTGCTCAGGCCGGCCCAGTGGAAGCTGGGGTCGCCGGCGGTCACGTCGCTGAACGCGAACCCGATGGCCAGGAAGAACGGGACGGCCACGAGCACGACCACGTACACGATCGATGGCAGCAGGAACCAGACGGCGAGCCGGCGCTCGTTGTCGGCGAAGCGGCGGCGGGGCGGGCCCGTGGCGGCCCGGACGCCGGGCCGCTCGGTGGTGGCCGCGTCCACGGCTCAGCTCCCGACCCGGACCGGGTCGCCCCGGCGTCCGGTGCCGGCGTCGAAGAAGCGCAGCCGGCCGGGGTGGACGGCGAACGCATGGGTCTCCCCGACCGCGATCGGCGTGGTCACGGTGGCCGGCAGCCGGGCGATGACCCGGGTGTCCTCGCCGATCCGCGAGGCCGTGCCGTACACGTGCCGGTCGCCGGACAGGTACTCGATCCGCTCCACGGCGAAGGGCACCGGCGTCCGGTCGGGCCCGGGGACGTGCTCGGCCGGCAGCAGGTGCTCGGGCCGGAACCCGACGAACTGGCCGTCGCGCGGGACCAGGTTCATCGGCGGGGAGCCGATGAAGGTGGCCACGAAGGTGTCGGCCGGGTCGTCGTAGACCTCGACCGGCGGGCCGAGCTGGCGCACCCGGCCCCGGTCCATGACCGCGATCCGGTCCCCCAGGCCCATGGCCTCGGCCTGGTCGTGGGTCACGTAGATCGTGGTGGTCCCGACCCGCTCCTGGAACCGCTTGAGCTCGTCGCGGGCGCTGGTGCGCAGCTTGGCGTCCAGGTTGGACAGCGGCTCGTCGAGCAGGAAGACCTGCGGTTCCCGGACCATCGCCCGCGCCAGGGCGACCCGCTGGCGCTCCCCGCCCGAGAGTTGCCGGGGCCGGCGGTCGAGCAGCTGGTCGATGCCGAGCAGCTCGGCCGCCCAGCGGGCCTTGCGGACCTGCTCGTCCTTGTCCATCCGCTCGGCCTTGAGCGGGAAGACGATGTTCTGGAGCACGTTCTTGTGCGGGTACAGGGCGTAGCTCTGGAACACCATGGCGATCTTGCGAGCCCGCGGCGGGAGGTCGTTGACGACCTGCCCGCCGATCCAGACCTCGCCCTCGGTGGGCTGCTCCAGCCCGGCGATGGTGCGCAGCAGGGTGGTCTTGCCACAGCCCGAGGGGCCGAGGAGGACGAGGTACTCGCCCTCCTCGGTGGCCAGGTCGACCCCGTCCACGGCGTGCACCCGGCCGCCCTCGAACTGCTTGACGAGCCCCCGGACCTCGACGACTTTCACAGCCGGCCGCCGCTCAGGTGCCGCCGACCAGGCCGCGCTTCCGCCACTTCTCGAAGATCGGCTTGATCTGGGCCTCGGCCCGGGTGACGGCCTCCTTTGGGGTGACCTCCCCGCGGGCCGCGCTGGCGAACATGTTGGGGATCACGAAGGTCCCGAACACCTCGCCGATGGCGGTGTTGGACGGCCCCGGGTAGCCGATGTTGGTGCTCCACTCGGTGGCGTCCTTGAGGAAGGCCAGCTTGTCGGCCGGCTCGGCCCCGAACGGGTCCTTGGCCAGCCAGCCGTCGAGCTGGGGCACCCGCTCGGCGAAGGCCGGGAAGTCGTACAGCTTGGAGTGCCAGGTGGCCGAGGCGAAGTTCTCGGTGTAGTGGAGCAGGAACTCCTTGGCGGCGTCGGCGTTGGCGGCGTGCTTGGGGACGATCCAGTTGTAGAGGACGTGCTGGGCGGCCCGGGCGTCGGCCGGGCCGCGCAGGGCGGGCACGAAGCCGACGTCCTTGGCGACGTCGGGGCTGGCGCCCTGGGCCGTCCGCCAGGCCGAGATCGAGTTGAGGATGTAGGACAGCTTGCCGGCGATCAGGCCCTGGTTGTTGGAGGCGGCGTTCCAGGAGAACACCTCGTCGGTCATGGCTCCCTTGAACAGCTTGTTCATGAACTCGACGGCGGCCACCGTCTCGTCGGAGTTGATGACCACCCGCTCGTTCTCGTCCTGGACCGAGGCGCCGTAGGACCACATCAGGGCCCGGCCGGCCATGTTGGAGTCGATCTCCTGGGACATGCCGATGCCGAGCTGGGTGCCCTTGGTCTTCTTGATCTCGGTCCCGCCCTCCAGCAGCTCGTCCCAGGTGGTGGGCCCGTTGGGCAGGCCGACGCCCTGCCACAGCGACACGCGGTAGTCGCCGGGGTCGGGCACCCAGCCGGGCGAGTAGGCGTAGTAGACGCCGGTGGCCGGGTTGAAGCTGGACTGCTTGCACAGCTCCAGCTGCTGGCCCCAGCGGCTGGTCGCCTCGTCGGTGACGTCCTTGAGGTTGTTGACGCTCGGCTCGAACTGCGACAGGGGCGCGATGTACTGGATCAGGTCATGGCCCTGGCCGGCCTGGATCTCGGCCGCGATCCGGGTTGGGATCTGGGCGTTGTCGATGTGGTCGACGGTGACATTGACCCCGACCTTCTTCCCCCAGTCCTGGGCGAACGGGGCGAACCAGTCGTCGTGGCTGGGCACGAAGTGGCTCCACAGCAGGATCTTGAGGTCGCCGGAGAGCTTGGCCGACGGCTCGGTGAAGGTGGTCGCCGGGGCCTGGCCGGTCGCCTCCTGCCCTGCGCCCGGGCCGCCGCCGCCCGGCTCGCTGGTACAGGAGGCCACGGCCGCGCCCAAGCCCGCGACCCCCACCACCCGCAGGAACTGCCGTCGGTCGGGTGTCCACAAGGAACCTGATCGGGATCCGCTGTCGGCCATGTGCGCAGCCTCCCTTGGCCCGGAGCTTGGGACGCCGTTTCCCACCTCGGCATCCAAAGAAGCGCTTTACCCAGGTTCGGCGCGCTTACGCCTTGGAATTGGCTCCCAGGCCCCTTCGGGAGCGGCCGGCGGCAGGACCAGGACGCTCAGGCCGAGGCCGGTCAGCGAGGCCATGCCGAGGACGCCGGCCCACAGCTCCGGCGGCCAACCGATCCCGTAGGCGAGGGCGTAGGCGGCCGTCCAGGCGCCCCACTGCAGCAGCGGGGCCACGGCGGCCACGACCCGGAACGCCCAGGGCCGGTCGGGGCCGGGGCGCAGGCGGGCGATGAGCAGATCGGTGGCCAGGCCGCCGGCCAGCATGGCCCAGACCAGGGCCCCGAGGACGAACTCGCGCAGCGAGGTCAGGCCGACGGCCCCCAGCGTGGCCACCAGGGTCACGGCGCCGAAGGGCAGCCGCCAGCGCCGGGCCAGGAGCAGCACCGGGGCGAGCACGATCAGGTTGGTGACGAGCACGCTGGCCACCCCGACGATGATGGTGAGCAGGCCCTCGGGGCCGTCGGCGGCGGCCGCGGAGGGGGCCCGGCTGACGAACGCCGACAGGTACTGGAAGAAGAACAGCACGACCGCGGTGGTCAGGGCGGTCGCCCACAGGGCGGGCAGCAGGGCCAGGGCCGGGACGCGGGCCGGCAGCGCGGGCGAGGACCAGGCGGAGCGGACCGGGCTGGTCACCATCAGCAGGCCACCGGCCAGGAGCAGCAGGTGGGAGGGGCTGAGGAGGGCGGCCACGCCGGTCTCGACCCCGAACATGGTGTGCCAGGCGCCGTCGGCGACCCCGCCGGCCACGAACAGGGCCACGCCAACCAGGCCGAGGCCGTAGCCGGCCGGGACCAGGGCCGGGTCGAAGCGGCCGCGCTGGTGGCGGACGACCAGCCGGGCCAGCACCACCGTCGACACCACGAAGCCCAGGTAGAACACGCCGTGCCAGGGGCTGAAGAAGGTCTCGAGGCCAGGCTGGTTGACATGGGCCCAGCCGTCCAGGAACAGCCCCCCGACCACCCAGGTCGCGAGCAGGGCCGCGGCCAGGTCGTCACCCCAGCCGGCCCGCGGCCGCCCCGGGGCGCCGGTCACTCCCCCGGTCGTGGTCGTTCTGACGCTCGCCATCGGCCGCCTCCTCCTGCTGCGCTTGCAGCATTGTGGGGACGGCCGGTGGGTGTGGACAACCGCGCGCGTGGCGGCACCGGCGAATGTGCTCATGCCACCATGTCGGCATCGTTCCGGACGACCTAGCGACGAGGTGCCGATGGCCAGGCGCAGCGCGGGGATCCTGCTCTACCGGCAGGGTGACGACGGTGTCGAGGTGCTGCTGGTGCACCCGGGCGGGCCGGTGTGGGCCCGCCGGGACGCCGGGGCCTGGTCGATCCCCAAGGGCGAGTACGGCGAGGGCGAGGACCCGCTGGCCGTGGCCCTGCGGGAGTTCGAGGAGGAGACGGGCCAGCCGCCCCCGGCGGACGGGTTCCTCGCCCTGGGCGAGGTCCGCCAGAAGGGCGGCAAGGTGGTCAGCGCCTGGGCGGCGCCCGGCGACCTCGACGCCGACGCCATCACCAGCAACACCTTCAGGATGCGGTGGCCGCCCGGGGCCGGCACCTGGCGGACGTTCCCCGAGGTCGACCGGGCCGGCT
Organism: Actinomycetes bacterium; assembly: GCA_036259695.1. Classification (GTDB taxonomy): domain Bacteria; phylum Actinomycetota; class CALGFH01; order CALGFH01; family CALGFH01; genus CALGFH01. Next base: position 4,977 of record DATABK010000390.1, read on the forward strand.
GGTTCGACCCGGCCACGGCCAGGGAGAAGCTCCTGCCCGCCCAGGCCGAGCTGGTCGACCGGCTGCTGGCCGCCCTCGCCGAGGGCCGGGGCTGACCCGGCTCAGTGGGCGTTGAGCCAGGCCGCCGGGCCCATGGCGATGCGGGTGCCCGGACGCAGCCAGCGCAGCACGGCCACCAGGTCCTTGGGACGGAGGGAGAGGCAGCCCGCGGTCGGGCCGCCGGTCTGCTGGTGCAGGAAGATCCCGCTGCCCTTCTTGTAGACCGGCCGCCGGTAGTTGAAGTCGATCACGGCCGCGTACCGGTAGGCGACCCGGCGGTTCTTCCAGAGGCTCTCGCCGTAGGTGCAGGGCCGGGTGACCCAGCGGTTGTAGTCGGCCCTCGACCCTGACCAGCAGGAGTTGGGCTGGAGGCGGCGGTAGGAGAAGCCGCGCATGCCCGGGTTGGGCTGGCTCCCGAAGCCGTACACGAACCCGAAGGTGCCGGCCGGGGTGGTCCCGTCGCCCTCGTGGCGGTTGGCCGAGAACCCGTTGTAGCCGATCCGGCCCGGCATCGGCCCCCGGACCAGCCGCCACCGGTCCCCCGGGCGCGCCCGCTGGTAGGTCCGGACCGCGACCCTCGTGTCCTTCCACCCCCAGCTGTAGACCACGATCGCCCGGGTCGCCCCCCGCAGACTGTCGATCCGCCCCGGGGTCGCCGGGGTGGCCGCCTCGGCCGGGCTGACCACCGCCCCGACCCCGGTCAGCGCCAGCACGGTCGCGAGCACGATGCCGGCCCTTCGCATGATCTCCCCCACCGGTCGACGTCGGTTCCCTGCTTCATCGGCCGGTGACGGCCGGCCCCTGAGTGGTTCGAATCACGGGCGAGCGATGGGGCATGATGGGGGCCCGGGTGGGTCAGGCGCGGCAGCGGGAGGATGGTATGGACGAGGTGACGGTTGGGCTGGCGGCGCTGGAGCGCACGCCGCTGTTCGCTGGGCTCGACCGCGAGCACCTCGAGGACGTGCTGTCGGTCGGCCAGCGGGTGTCGTACCAGCCCGGGCAGGCCATCGTGGAGCGGGGCGATCCCGGCGACGCCATGTACGTCGTGGTCAGCGGAGCCGCCGAGGTGGACGTGGGCGGCCGCTACCACCGGCTGCAGCGGGGCGACTTCTTCGGCGAGATGGCCGTCCTGGCCGGCAAGCCGCGCGAGGCCACGGTCAAGGCGGTCGAGCCGCTGGAGGCCCTCCGGATCCCGGGCGAGGAGTTCCAGACGTTCCTGTCGAGCAACCCGCAGATCGCCGTGGGCATGCTCAAGAGCCTGGTCGAGCGCCTCCGCGAGGTGCAGGACCGGCTCGACACCTGGGTCGGGGGCGTCTGGTAGGCACAGCGGTCACTTGGCGTCGGCGTAGCAGTCGACCGCGGCCACGCTGAGCGGGAACCGGACCGGGGTGTCGCCGAAGACCAGCCGGCCACTCTCGGCGGCGGCCTCCCCGACCTCGGCCGCGACCGACTCGGCGTCCTTGCGCGGGCAGTGGACCACCACCTCGTCGTGCTGGAAGAACACCAGGTGGGCGGCCTGCCCGGCCAGACGGCGCCGAACAGCGGCCAGCAGGACCAGCGCCCAGTCGGCGGCGCTGGCCTGGACGACGAAGTTGCGGGTGAACCGTCCCCGGTCCCGAGCCGCCCGCCGCCCCCGGGCCGTCGGACCGGCGTCCGGCTCGGCTCCTCGCGCCGGGCCGGTCAGCTCCACCCAGCCCTGTGAGGGCGGGGGGCAGGTCCGGCCCAGCTGGGAGCGGACCAGGCCGCCCTCCTCGCCGGTGCGGGCGGCGGCCTCGACGTAGCCGACGGCGGCCGCGAACCGGCGTCGCAGGACGGTCATCAGCTGGCCGACGTCGCCGCCGTACATGGCGGCCAGCAGGGCGGTCTTGGCCCGGGCCCGGTCGCCGCCGAAGGCGTCGGCGGCCAGGGCGGCGTACAGGTCGCCGGCGGCCGCCGCCCGGGCCAGGCCGTC
>DATABK010000391.1:0-7438 GCA_036259695.1 Actinomycetes bacterium
CCGACCTGGAGCCCCAGGAGGGGTCCGGGGAACCCCAAGGGGGTGTCCCGGTGGGGCAGGGATCCGACCCGGTGGTGGAGCGGGCCCTGGACGCCCACAAGCGGCTGGTCGCCCACCTGGAGGCGGCCGCCGCCGACGGCCACCGCGAGACGGCGCTGGGCCGGGGGGCGCTGGAGCGGCTGCTCGGCACCGGCGAGGCCCTCGAGGCCGACCTGGGCCGGTTGGAGGAGCGGGCCGACGCCGAGCGGGACCGGCTGCGGGCCGTCCTGGACGAGGCCTGCGGCCGCCTGCGGCCGGGCCGGCCCACCGCCGAGGTGGTGGCCGGGCTGCTGGAGGACCACCCCGACGCCGACGGCGTGCTCACCGAGGCCGATGCCCTGACCGCCGAGTCGATCGCCTTCACGCTCGAGCACGGCCTGGTGCCCGGTCTGGACGGCGAGTGCCTGGTCGCGCCGTCGCCCCCGTCGCGCCGGTGGGCCCTGGCCATGATGTCCTGGGCCGCCCCGTATGAGGCCGACGCCCCCTCCCGCTACTACATCTCCCCGCCCGAGCCGGACTGGCCGGCCGAGGAGCAGGACGACTGGCTGAAGGTGTTCAGCCGGGCCACCCTGCCGGCCATCACCGTCCACGAGGTCGCCCCCGGCCACTTCGCCCACGGGCGGCGGCTGCGCCAGCTCACCTCCGACGTCCGCCGGACCCTGCATTCGCTGTCGTTCGTCGAGGGCTGGGCCCACTACACCGAGGAGCTCTGCATCGAGGAGGGCTTCCGGGCTGACGATCCCCGCTTCGCCGCCGGGGTCGCCCTGGAGGCGCTCCAGCGGGTCACCCGCCTGGCCGTCTCGATCGGCACCCACGCCGGGACGATGACCGTCGCCGAGGGCGCGGCCCGGTTCGAGGCCGATGCCTTCTGCTACGGTCCGGCCGCCCGCACCGAGGCCGCCCGGGCCACCTTCGACCCCACCTACGGCCGCTACACCCGGGGCAAGCTGGAGATCCTGCGCCTCCGCGACCAGGCCCGAGCCCGCTGGGGCGCCGGCTACTCCCACCCCCGCTTCCACGACGCCCTGCTCAAGCTCGGCTCGCCCCCGTTGGGCCTGATGGCCGACGTGTTGGACGACGCTCAAGGGCTAGCTTGAACGGTCGAGACAGGCCATGATTGGCTGATCTCGCAGGACCCGAACCAGGAGCCGAACCGCCGTGAGCCAGACCGCGAACGCCCCGGACACGGTCGAGCGCGACCTGTACGACCCGTACCTGTACATCAACCGGGAGATCTCCTGGCTCCAGTTCAACGACCGGGTCCTGGCCATGGCCGCCGACCCCCAGGTCGCGCTCCTGGAACGGCTGAAGTACCTGGCCATCTTCTCCACCAACCTGGACGAGTTCTTCATGGTCCGGGTGGCCGGGCTGCGCGACCAGGTGGCGGCGGGCATGGTGACCCGCGGCTCCGACGGCTGGACCCCGAGCGACACCCTGGAGGCGATCGCCAAGCACGTCGGCCCCAGCATCGAGCGCCAGGTCCGGGTGTTCCTGGACGACGTCGTCCCGGCCATGGCCTCCGCCGGCATCCGCATCGCCGACATCGCCGCGCTCGACGACCAGAGCCTGGACTTCCTCCGCGACTACTTCCAGCGCCAGGTCTTCCCGGTGCTGACGCCCCTGGCCGTCGACCCCAGCCATCCGTTCCCCTACATCTCCAACCTGTCGCTGTCGCTGGCCGTGACCGTCCGCGACCCCGGCACCGCCCGGGACCGCTTCGCCCGGGTCAAGGTGCCGGGGATCCTGCCCCGGTTCATCCCCCTGGGCGACGGCAACACCTTCGTGCCGCTCGAGCAGGTGATCGCCGCCCACCTGGACAAGCTGTTCCCGGGCATGGACGTGGTCGAGGCCCACCCGTTCCGGGTGACCCGCGACGCCGACATCGAGCTGGCCGAGGACGAGGCCGACGACCTGCTGGTCGCGGTCGAGCAGGAGCTGCGCCGACAGCGCTTCGGGGTGGTGGTCCGCCTCGAGGTGGCCGCGACCATGCCCGACCACGTGGTCCGCCTCCTCCAGCGCGAGCTCGAGGTCGAGGACGACGCCCTGGTCACCGTGGAGGGGCCGCTCAACCTGGGCGACCTCATGGGGCTGGTCTCCTCCCTGGACCGGCCGGAGCTGGCCGACGAGCCCTGGGTCGGGACCACCCAGCCGCGGCTGCTCGGCACCGAGGAGGACGCGGTCAACCTGTTCGCCACCCTGCGCGAGGGCGACCTGCTGGTCCACCACCCCTATGACGCCTTCTCGACCTCGGTGCAGCGGTTCATCGAGCAGGCCGCCGAGGACCCCGACGTGCTGGCCATCAAGCAGACCATGTACCGGACCGACGGCGACTCGCCGATCGTCAACGCCCTCATCCAGGCGGCCGAGTCCGGCAAGCAGGTGGTGGTGCTGGTCGAGGTCAAGGCCCGCGGCGACGAGGCCTCCAACATCGGCTGGGCCAGGGCCCTGGAGCGGGCCGGCTGCCACGTCGCCTACGGGCTGGTCGGGCTCAAGACCCACTCCAAGACCGCCCTGGTGGTGCGGCGCGAGCACGGCGGCATCCGCCGCTACGTCCACATCGGCACCGGCAACTACAACGCCAAGACGGCCCGGCTCTACACCGACCTCGGCCTGCTCTCCTGCGACGAGGACCTGGGCGCCGACCTGACCGAGCTGTTCAACTCGCTCACCGGCTACGCCCGCGGCGGCCGCTACCGCAAGATCCTGGTCGCCCCCAACTTCCTGCGCCAGGGGGTCATCGAGCTGATCGAGCAGGTGGCCGAGCGGCACAGCAGCCGCCGCCCCGGCCGCATCACCATGCAGATGAACGCCCTGGTCGACGCGGCCTGCATCCGCGCCCTGTACGCCGCCTCCCAGGCCGGGGTGGAGATCGACCTGATCGTGCGGGGCATCTGCCGGCTCCGGCCAGGGGTGCCGGGGATGAGCGAGACCATCAAGGTGCGCTCCATCGTCGGCCGGTTCCTGGAGCACGGCCGCATCTGGTGCTTCGCCAACGGCCGGCGGCGCGAGTACTACATCGGCTCGGCCGACCTGATGCCCCGCAACCTCGACCTGCGGGTCGAGTGCGTCACCCCGGTCACCGACCCCGACCTGACCGGCCGGCTCCAGGAGATCCTGGACGTCATGCTGGCCGACAACGTCCAGGCCTGGGAGCTGTCGGAGGACGGCAGCTGGCACCGGAGCGAGCCCGCCGAGGGCGAGCGCCGGGTCGCCACCCAAAAGCGGCTGCGCGAGCTGGCTCTGCGCCGCGGGGTCGAGGCCCGCTCCGGCGCCAAGCCCGACGCCCGCTGAGCCGGGCCGGCCGGGTGATCGGGCAGCGTAAGCGGGTAGCCTAAGAATCAGGCCCGAGATTCCTGGACCCGCCCCCGAGGAGCCGCCGTGACCACCGAGACCGCCCGAGGGACCGACCTCGACACCCTGGCCGTCGACACCGTCCGGACCCTGGCCATGGACGCCATCCAGAAGGCCGGGGACGGCCACCCGGGCACGGCCATGGCCCTCGGCCCGGCCGCCTACGTCCTCTGGACCCGGTTCCTGACCTTCGACCCCGAGCAGCCGGACTGGTTCGACCGGGACCGGTTCGTGCTCTCCAACGGCCACGCCTCGGTGCTGCAGTACATCGCCCTGCACCTGACGGGCTATGCGATCGGCATCGACGACCTGAAGCAGCAGCGCCAGTGGGGCTCGATCACCCCCGGCCACCCCGAGCACTTCCTCACCCCCGGGGTCGAGGTCACCACCGGCCCCCTCGGCCAGGGGGTCGGCAACGCCGTCGGGTTCGCCCTGGCCGAGCGGTTCCTGGCCGACCGCTACAACCGCGGCGGCCAGGAGGTCGTCAACCACCGGACCTGGGCCTTCTGCTCGGACGGGGACATGATGGAGGGGGTCGCCTCCGAGGCGTCCTCGTACGCCGGCTACCTGCGCCTGGGCAAGCTGACCCTGCTGTACGACGACAACCACATCACCATCGACGGCCGCACCGAGATCACCTTCGGCGAGGACGTCGAGGCCCGCTACCGGGCCTACGGCTGGCACACCCAGGCCGTGGAGGACGCCAACGACACCGAGGCGATCGCCGCCGCCTACCAGGCCGCGGTGGACGAGCCGGACCGGCCGAGCTTCATCCGGCTGCGCAGCCACATCGCCTGGGGGGCGCCCAACGCCCAGGACACCTCAGCCGCCCACGGCGCCGCCCTCGGCGAGGACGAGGTCCGGGCGACCAAGGAGGTCTACGGCTGGGACCCGGACAGGCACTTCTACGTGCCCGACGGCGTGTACGACCGCTGGCGGGTCAAGGTGCCGGCCAACCAGGAGGCGCGGGCGGACTGGGAGCGCCGCCTGGAGGAGTACGCCAAGGCCGAGCCCGAGCTGGCCGCCGAGCTGCGGGCCGGCATCGCCGGCGAGCTGCCCGAGGGCTGGGACGCCGAGCTGGACAAGCTGTTCGGTGAGCCCAAGAAGCAGGCCACCCGGTCGGCCTCCCAGGAGTGCATCAACGCCATCGCCCGGCGGCTGCCGACCTTGCTCGGCGGCTCGGCCGACCTGGCCGAGTCCAACAAGACCGACATCAACGACGGCGGCAGCATGGGCCCCGACGAGGTCGGGCGCAACCTGCACTTCGGCATCCGCGAGCACGGCATGGGGGCGATCAGCAACGGGCTGGCCGTGCACGGCGGGCTGCGGCCGTTCTGCGCCACCTTCCTGGTCTTCTCCGACTACATGCGGCCCAGCGTCCGCCTGGCCTGCCTGATGGACCTGCCGGTGGTCTACGTCTGGACCCACGACTCGATCGGGCTGGGCGGGGACGGCCCGACCCACCAGCCGGTCGAGCACCTGGCGTCGCTGCGGGCCATGCCCCGGCTGCGGCTGTTCCGCCCGGCCGACGGGCCCGAGACGGCCGAGGCCTGGCGGGCGGCCATCGCCCGCACCGACGGCCCCACCGCCCTGGCCCTGTCCCGCCAGAACCTGCCCCCGATCGACCGCACCACCCACGCCGGGGCCGAGGGGCTGCACAAGGGGGCCTACGTGCTCGCCGACGCCGACGGCGGCGACCCCCGCCTGGTCCTGATCGCCACCGGCTCCGAGGTCTGGGTCGCCCTGGCCGCCCGCGACCAGCTCCAGGCCGACGGCATCGGGACCCGGGTGGTGTCGATGCCCTGCTGGGAGCTGTTCGAGGACCAGGACCAGGGCTACCGCGACCAGGTCCTGCCCCCGGCCGTTCCCGCCCGGCTGGCGGTGGAGGCCGCGACCAGCTTTGGCTGGTCCCGCTGGGTCGGCGAGCACGGCGAGGTCGTCTCCCGGGACGACTTCGGCGCCTCGGCCCCCGGGGAGCTGGTCCTGGAGAAGTTCGGCTTCACCCCCGACAACGTCGCCGACCGGGCCAGGTCCCTGCTCCAGAGGCTCGAAGGAGGACCGTCATGACGTCCCGCTTGCAGCAGCTCACCGACCAGGGCGTCGCCGTCTGGGTCGACTCGATCGCCCGCGACTGGATCCAGAAGGGGGAGCTGCGCCGCCTGCGCGACCAGTTCCAGGTCGTCGGCGTCACCTCCAACCCGACCATCTTCCAGAAGGCGATGGGCGAGGGGTCGTTCTACGACGACGACGCCGCCGCCCTGGCCCGCGAGGACCGCGACCCCGGGGCCATCTTCGAGGCCCTGGCCCTCGACGACATCAAGGCCGCGGCCCGGGAGCTGGAGCCGGTCTGGCAGCGCAGCGGCGGGGTCGACGGCCGGGTCTCCTTCGAGGTCCCGCCCGAGATCGCCGACGACACCGAGACGACGATCGCCGAGACCCGGCGGCTGTTCGACGCCCTGGCCGTGCCCAACGTCTTCATCAAGATCCCAGCCACGGCCGCCGGGGTCCCGGCCATCCGGGCCTCGATCGCCGGCGGGATCAACGTCAACGTCACCCTCATCTTCTCCATCCAGCGCTACCGGGAGGTCGTCGAGGCCTACCTGCGCGGCCTGGAGGACCTGGCCGCCAACGGCGGCGACCTCTCCCAGGTGGCCAGCGTGGCCTCGTTCTTCGTCAGCCGGGTCGACACCCTGGTCGACGCCGAGCTGCAGGCGATCGCCGACAAGGGCGGCCCCCAGGCCGAGGCGGCCCGGGCCCGGCTGGGCACGGCCGCCATCGACAACGCCAAGCTGGCCTACGAGGTCTTCCAGGAGACCTTCACCGGGCCGCGCTGGGAGGCCCTGGCCGGCCAGGGGGCGCGGGTCCAACGGCCCCTGTGGGCGTCGACCTCGACCAAGAACCCCGACTACCGCGACGTGCTGTATGTCGAGGAGCTGGTGGCCCGGGACACGGTCAACACCATGCCCCTGGAGACGATCGAGGCCTTCGCCGACCACGGCGAGGTCCGCGGCCAGACGGCGACCGAGAACCTGGAGCGGGCGCACCGGCTCTGGAGCGACCTGGCCGAGCTCGGCATCGACGAGGACGAGGTCGGCAACCGGCTGGAGCGCGAGGGGGTCGAGAAGTTCATCGACAGCTACAACGGCGCCGTCGAGACCATCGCGGCCAAGGCTGAGAAGCTGAGCCGCTGATGACGGACAACCCGCTGGCGGTGGGCGAGCGGGTCCGGGCGATCCCGCCGCCCACGGCCATGGTCGTGTTCGGCGGCTCGGGCGACCTGGCCCACCGCAAGATCGTCCCCGCCCTGTACAACCTGGAGCTGCACCGGCTGCTGCCCCAGAACTTCGCCTTCGTCGGCTCCAGCCGGAGCGAGTACTCCGACGAGGAATACCGGGCCGACATGCGCAAGGCGGTCGAGGAGTTCTCCCGCACCCAGCCCATCCAGCACCAGGTGTGGGAGTCGTTCGCCAGCCGGCTGCACTACGTCGCCGGCTCGTCGGCCGACCCTGACACCTACAGCCGCATCGGCGACCTGCTCGACCGCTTCGACCGCGAGCACGGCACCGACGGCAACCGGCTGTTCTACCTGTCGCTCATCCCCAAGCTGTTCCCCGACACCATCCGCGGCATCGGCAAGGCGGGCCTCGGCGGCCGAGGCTGGGACCGCGGCTACTCCCGGGTGGTGGTGGAGAAGCCCTTCGGCCACGACCTCGCCTCCGCCCGCGAGCTCCAGGACCTGGTCACGCCCGTGTTCCCCGAACGGGACGTCTTCCGGATCGACCACTACCTGGGCAAGGAGAGCGTCCAGAACATCATCGCCTTCCGCTTCGCCAACGGGATCTTCGAGCCGGTCTGGAACCACCACTACGTCGACCACGTCCAGGTGACGGTGTCCGAGTCGCTGGGGATCGAGCACCGGGGCAACTTCTACGAGACCGCCGGGGCCATCCGCGACATCCTCCAGAACCACGAGCTCCAGGTGCTGGCCCTGATCGCCATGGAGCCGCCGGCCAGCTTCGAACCCGAGGACGTCCGCAACGAGAAGGCC
>DATABK010000392.1:0-4825 GCA_036259695.1 Actinomycetes bacterium
CCGACGGCTCGGGGGCCGCCCCCATGGCCTCCAGCACCGCCGCCAGGGTGGCCTCGGAGACCTGGGTGAAGCGTCCGCCGGCGTCGGTGAAGCTGGTGGCGATCCCGCGCGCCTCGGCGGTTCGGCGGAGTTCGTCGAGCATCATGTCCGGAGGTTACGGCACACTGACGCCAACCATGTCCCTTCCCAGCTGCCGATGACGGCCGCGCAAGAGCCCGTGTGGCCAGGGCAGCCCCGTCCGCTGGGGGCGACCTGGGACGGCGAGGGCACCAACTTCGCCGTCTTCGCCGAGGGGGCCGACGCCGTCGACCTGGCCCTGTTCGACCAGACCGGGGTCGAGCGGCGGCTGCGCCTGCCCGAGGTCACCGCCCACACCTGGCACGGCTACGTGCCCGAGGTCGGCCCCGGCCAGCGCTACGGCTTCCGCATCCACGGCGGCTACGACCCGGAGCGGGGGCAGCGCCGCAATCCGGCCAAGCTCCTGCTCGACCCGTACGCGCGGGCCGTCGAGGGGATGGTCGACTGGGACGAGTCGGTGTTCGGCTACCGGGTCGGCGGCGACGACCTGCACCCCGACGACCGCGACTCGAGCCAGCACGTGCCCAGGTCGGTGGTGGTCCACGACGCCTTCCCGTGGGGTGACGACCGCCGGCCGAACGTGCCCTGGGCGGACACGGTCATCTACGAGACCCACGTCCGCGGGTTCACCATGCGCCACCCGGACGTGCCGCCCCACCAGCGGGGCAGCTTCGCGGCCATGGGCTCGGACCCGGTGATCGACCACCTCCTGCGCGTGGGCGTGACCACCGTGGAGCTGCTGCCGGTCCACCACTTCGTGTCCGAGCACCACCTGGTCCAGATGGGGCTGACCAACTACTGGGGCTACAACTCGATCGGCTTCTTCGCCCCCGAGGCCCGCTACTCCTCCACCGGGACCAGGGGCCAGCAGGTGAGCGAGTTCAAGGCGATGGTCAGAAACCTGCACGCGGCCGGGATCGAGGTGATCCTGGACGTCGTCTACAACCACACCGCCGAGGGCAACCACATGGGCCCGACGCTGTCGTTCCGGGGCCTCGACAACCTCTCCTACTACCGGACGGTGGACTCCAACCGGCGCTTCTACATGGACTACACCGGCACCGGCAACACCCTGAACGCCCGCCACCCCCAGGTGCTGGCGCTGATCATGGACTCGCTGCGCTACTGGGTCGAGGAGATGCACGTCGACGGCTTCCGCTTCGACCTGGCCAGCGCCCTGGCCCGCAGCTTCCACGAGGTCGACCGGCTGTCGGCCTTCTTCGACCTGATCCACCAGGACCCGGTGGTGAGCCGGGTCAAGCTGATCGCCGAGCCCTGGGACGTCGGCGAGGGCGGCTACCAGGTCGGCAACTTCCCGGTCCTGTGGACCGAGTGGAACGGCCGCTACCGCGACACCATGCGCGACTTCTGGCGTGGGGCCCGCACCGGGGTGGCCGACATCGCCTACCGGCTCACCGGCTCCAGCGACCTGTACCAGTCCGACGGCCGCCGGCCGTACGCCAGCATCAACTTCGTCACCTGCCACGACGGCTTCACCCTGAACGACCTGGTCAGCTACAACGACAAGCACAACGAGGCCAACGGCGAGGGCAACCGGGACGGGACAGGGGACAACCGCTCCTGGAACTGCGGGGTCGAGGGCCCGACCGACGACCTCGAGGTCAACCAGCTCCGCGAGCGCCAGAAGCGCAACTTCCTGGCCAGCCTGCTGCTGTCGGCCGGGGTGCCGATGCTGCTCGCCGGCGACGAGTTCAGCCGCACCCAGCAGGGCAACAACAACGCCTACTGTCAGGACAACGAGATCTCCTGGGTCGACTGGGAGCTGGACGACGGCAAGGAGGCGCTGATCGAGTTCACCAGGGCGGTGATCACGCTGCGGCGCGACCACCCGGTGTTCCGGCGGCGCAAGTTCTTCCAGGGTCAGGCCATCCACGGCTCCGGGATCAAGGACATCGGCTGGTTCACCCCGGACGGGCACGAGATGGACGAGACCCACTGGCGGGCCCCGGACGTCTCCACCCTCGGCGTGTTCCTCAACGGCGACGAGCTGCCCGAACGGGGGCCGCGCGGCCAGCGGGTGGTCGACTCCAGCTACCTGCTGCTGCTCAACGGCGGTACCGAGCCGGCCCTGTTCACCCTCCCCGGCGACCCCTGGGCCAAGGAGTACGAGCTGGTCGCCGACACCGGCCTGGCCTATGTCCGACCCCCGGGCGCCGACGCCCCCAGCTACCTGGCCGGCGAGCAGCTTTCGATGACGTCGCGGAGCCTGGCCGTGCTGCGCAGGCGCGCATGAGGGCGCGGGTGCGGTGGCTGGCCGGCCTGCTGGTGGCCCTGGCCGTTGCCGGCTGCGGCGGCGGGGAGGTGCCGCCGACCACCCCGACCTCGCCCCCCACGACAAGCGGCGGCGGAGGAGGGCGGGACAGCGGGGTCGAGGTCCAGCAGCGGGCGTTCGCCGCCGGCGGTGGGTCGGGGATCGTCGCCTCCAAGCGCTACCCGGGGGTGCTGTGGGCGATCCGGGACCGGGGCGGCCAGGACCGGCCGGGCCGGCCCCAGAACGCGCTGTACGCCTACAAGGTGACCGACGGCCAGGTCGGCAAGGTGGCCGGCGCCGCCTTCAAGGCGGTCCCGATGCCCGTCAAGGCCCGCGACTGGGAGGACATCGGCCGCGACAGCGACGGCAACCTCTGGGTCGCCGACATCGGCAACAACGAGTGCGACCGCACCGACACCGCCCTGCTCAAGGTCCGTGAGCCGGACCCGGCGGCCGCCGGCCCGGCCGAGCTGCTGGCCACCTACCGCTACCGGTTCCCCGACCCGCCCCCCGGCTGCGCCGGCCGCAACGCCGAGGCGATGTTCCTGGTCGACGACGTCCCCTACCTGATCGACAAGGCCAGGCAGTCGACCGTCTACCGGTTCCCGGAGCTCGATCCCGACGGCGCCGTGACCCTGGAGAAGGTCGGTGTCCTGGCCGGGCAGGTGGCCAACCTATCGGGGGCCGACGTGTCCACCGACCGCCGCCGCCTGGCCGTCGACACCCACACCATGCTGTACGTCTACCAGGCCGCCGACCCGTCCCTTGACGGCCCGGCCCTGGTCGCCGACCTGATCAGCCGCCCCCCGGCCTGGACCGTCCAGCTCGCCGGCCCCGGCGCCGGCGCGGCCAACGTCGAGGGCGTGGCCTTCAGCTACGGCGGCCTCGACCTCAACCTCCTGGCCGAGAACCGCGACGTCTACTTCGTCCCCGCCGCGGCCTACGAGCGCTGAGGCTGCCCGGCCACCGCCGCCAGCGGGGCGTGCCGGGGCCAGGGGCGGAGGGTCTCGAGCTGGCGGGCCAGCGACAGCAGCAGCCCCTCGCCGCCGGGGGCGGCGGCCAGCTGGACGCCGATGGGCAGGCCGTCGGCGGAGGTGGTGGCCGGGACCGAGGCCGCCGGGAACCCGACCAGGTTGAGCGGCGGGCAGAACGGCATGTAGGCGCTCAGCCCGAGGATGGTCCGGCCCAGCCCCCTGCCCTGGTAGGCGCCGATGCGCAGCGGCGGCGCGGCCAGGGTCGGGCTGAGCAGGACGTCATGGTCGGCGAACCAGGCCCGGTAGCGGGCCAGGACCCGCTCCGGCGGGCCGGACGGAGCCGGCCGGACCCGGCGCAGCAGCCGGCCCACGCGGGCCTCGGCCCGGGTGCGGGGCTCCAGCGCCTCCCACGACAGGCGGTCGGTGTCCTCGGCGCAGCCGTAGAAGACCCGCTGGAGGAACGGGGCGGTGTCGCCGTTGCGCCACGGCGGGTCGGTCGTCTCCACCTGGTGGCCGGCGTCGGCCAGGACCTGGGCGGTGGCCTCCATGGCCGCCCGCACCTCGGGGTGGACCTTGACCCCGACCGCCCCCGGCTTGGCGCTGATCCCGATCCGCAGCGGCCGCTCCGGCGGGGCCACCGCCCGATAGTTTGTTGAGCCCGATTTCTCGGGGGGGCCGGCGCGGCCCCCCGGAACCCCCCCGGTAAGCACGTCCAGGGCCAGCCCGAGGTCGGCGACGGTGGTGGCCAGCGGCCCGAACTCGCTCATCTGCGACCAGGTCGAGACGCCGGCCTCGGGGAAGGGCACGACGCCGTGGCCGGGCTTGATGCCGAGCAGCCCGCAGTTGGAGGCGGGCATGCGGATCGAGCCGCCGCCGTCGGTGGCCAGGGCGATCGGGACCATGGCGGCGGCCACCGCGGCGGCGCTGCCGCCCGAGGACCCGCCGGGGGTGTGGTCGAGGCTCCAGGGGTTGCGGGTGATCCCGAAGGCCTCGCTCTCGGTGAACGGCCACAGGCAGAGCTCGGGCACGCTGGTCTTGCCGACCAGCAGCGCCCCGGCCTCGCGGAGGCGCCGGACCAGCTCGGCGTCGGCCGCCGCCGGCCGGTCGGTGGTCGCGGCGGAGCCGTTGCGGGTCGGCAGCCCGGCCAGGTCGACGTTGTCCTTGATGGCCACCGGCACCCCGGCCAGCGGCAGCCCGGCCAGGTCGCCCCGGTGCTCCAGGGCCCGGGCCTCGGCCCTGACCTGCCCGGTCCTGAGCACCCGGAACGCCCCCAGCCGGCCGTCGAGGGCGGTGATCCGCTCCAGGTGCTCCTCCAGCACCTCGACCGGCGACGCCTGTCCCGAGCGGACGGCGGCGGCAAGGCCCACGGCCGTCTGGCCCACGTAGCGCCCGGCCATGGCGACCTCCCGCCGGATAGGCTGTCTCATCGATGGCAGGCTATCAATCCACCTACCGGGTGCAGCTGTCGAGGGCGTTCCCGTTCGCGGCCGCCCGCGCGGCC
>DATABK010000393.1:0-3717 GCA_036259695.1 Actinomycetes bacterium
GGAGAACTCCTTCTCCGCCACCTCCCATGGCTCGAGATCCAACTGTCTCGCCGCTCCTAGCGGCAGGCCCGGCGGCCGCATGAGCCGGTGGGAATCGGGGACGGCCCAGGTGGATTCTCCGACGGTGAGGCGAACCGCGAGCCTCGGCGGCAAAGGAGCGAACCGACCGTGACCGTCACCAGGCTGGAGGTCCGACAGCCGGCCCCGGGGCCGGGACGGCCTCAACGTTCCCAGCAGGCGCAGCGCCCCCAGCGGCCCCAGGCCCAGCAGCCCCGGGAGGCCCGGCGGCCCCACGAGGCCCGGCGGCCGCCGCAGGCTCGCGAGGACCGTGCCGCGGACATGGCCGCGGTGGCCCCGGCCAAGCCGCTGAGCCGGACCGCTCGGCGGGCGGCCGCCGAGGACGCCAAGCTTCTGGCCGCGATCCGGGTGCTGCTGTCCAACCCGTCGCTGTTCCCACGGCTCCTCTACCTGGCCTTCGGGTTCGCGGCCATCACCTCGCTGGGGGTCGCGCTCGCCGGGGCGGTGCCGCTCCCCTACGGGTTCCACTACGCCGTGATCCCGGCCTACACGGTGATGGTGCTGCTCGGCCTGCGCTACCCCGCCTGGGGCAAGCGGGCCCTGATCGGCCTGGTGGCGGGCATGATCGCCACCGGCATCTACGACATCCTGCGGCTCGGGCTGATGCTGGGCGGGCTCTGGGGCGACCCGATCCCGAGCATCGGCCAGCTCGCCCTCAACGACCCCAACGCCGACTGGTACTGGGGCTACGTCTGGCGGTTCGTGGGCAACGGCGGCGGCATGGGCCTGGCCTTCGCCATGCTGCCCTGGCGGGGCGTCAAGCTCGGCATCGCCTACGGCTCGACCATCTGCATGGGCCTGGTCGTCCTGCTCTACTTCTGGCCCGAGTCCCAGGAGCACTTCTTCGCCCTCACCCCGGCGACCGCGGCCGGCGGCATGGCCGGCCACTGGGTCTACGGGGCGGTCCTGGGATGGCTCACCGCCCGCTGGCTGCCCCCGGTGGGCCGCCGCCGGCGCCCGGCCCGGGACCGCCGCGTCCGGGACGACGACGCCCGGGCGGCCACCACCCGCTCGCGGTCGGCCACCGTGCTGGTCGCGGTCCCGGACGAGGGGGCGGTGGGCGGCCACGGCGCCCTCCCCGCCGGGCCCGAGCTGGTCCTGCCCGGCGGCCGGCTGTCCTCGGACGAGCTGTACGCCGTCAAGTGCGCCCTCCAGCAGCCGCCGCGGGCCCACGGGTTCGCATCCGACAGCTGGACCCTGCGCCGGGTGGCCATGGTGGTGGAGCGGGCCACCGGCGTCCGGGGCTGGCAGCCGGCCGAGCTGATCGGGCTGCTCCAGGCCCTCGAGCTCGACCTCGACCTGCGCGACCTGCGCGAGCAGCGCCGCGAGCAGGACGGCGGCGCCAGGGCCACGCTGGTCTCCTAGTCTCCTAGCCCGCGGGCCGCCGTAGGATGGCGGCATGGGGCCTCCAGGGGACGCGCTGACCGCGGCCGGCCTGGCCGCGCTGGCGGGCGTGCCCGAGACCGAGATCGCGCGGATGGTGGGCGTCGGTGTCCTGGTCCCCCGCGAGGGGCCGGCCCCGTTCCTCGCCCGCGACGTCCACAAGCTCCGCCTGGCCGTGGCCTGCGAGCGGGCCGGGCTGCCCCTGAACGGGATCGCCGCCGCCATCCGGGCCGGCCGGCTGTCGTTCGCGTTCCTGGAGGGCGCCCCCTACCAGCGCTGGGCCGTGCCCTCGACCCGGACCTACCGGCAGGTCGCCGACGAGACCGGCATCCCCCTCGACGTGCTGCGCCGGACCATGGAGGCGATGGGGTTCACCTGGGCCTCGGCCGACGAGCCGATCCGGGAGGACGAGCTGGAGGTGGTCCCGCTCGTCCAGCTGGCCTTCTCCAGCGGCATCTTCGACCAGGCCTGGATGGCCAGGGTCGGCCGGGCCTATGCCGAGGGCCTGCGCCTGGCGGCCACGGTCGAGAACGAGGCCTACCGGGCCCGCTTCGAGGGGCCGGTGCTGGACGCCGGGCTCGGCCAGCTGAAGGCCATGGAGCTGGCCTCCGAGCTCGCCGGCCAGTTCCTCCCCTTGGTCGACCGGGCCCTCATGGGCATCTTCCGCCGCCAGCAGGAGCTCGTCTGGACCGAGCACCAGGTGCTGAACATCGAGGCCGCGCTGGAGGAGGCCGGGGCCATCGCCCGGCCCGAGCGGGTCCCGGCGATGTGCTTCCTCGACCTCGCCGGCTACACCCGGCTCACCGAGGAGGAGGGCGACCAGGCGGCCGCCGAGCTCGCGGGCGCCCTGACCGTCCTGGTCGAGCGGTCCTCACGGGTCTATGGCGGGACCCCGGTGAAGTGGCTCGGCGACGGCGTCATGCTGCACTTCCGCGACCCGGCGGGCGCGGTCTCCTCGGCCCTGGCCATGGTCGTCCAGGTCCCCCAGGCCGGCCTCCCCCCGGCCCACGTCGGCGTGGCCGCGGGCCCGGTGGTCGTCCAGGGGGGCGACTACTTCGGCCGCACGGTCAACCTGGCCTCCCGGGTCGCCGCCCGCGCCCAGGCCGGCCAGGTCCTGGTCACCGCCCCGGTGGCGCAGGCGCCGGCCCCCGACGGGGTCACCTACGCGGAGGTGGGCGACCTCCAGCTCAAGGGCTTCACCGCCCCGGTCCGGGTGCTGGAGGCCAGGCGGGCCTGAGGGTCAGCCGCAGACCGGCTTGAGGTGCGGGTAGGGGTTGACCGGGGTGCCGCCGATGTGGACCTCGAAGTGGACGTGGGGGGCGGTGTACTGGGCGTTGCCGGTCTGGCCGTTGTAGGCGATCAGCTGGCCGGCCCGGACCCGGGTGCCGGTGGAGACGGCGTAGCCGGACAGGTGGGCGTAGAAGTACTCGATCCCGTTGTCGCCCTGGAGGTACAGCTGGATGCCGCCGTTGGTGCTGGTCGACTCCCGGCTGACCACACCGTTGACGAAGGCGAAGACACGGGCGCCGTGGGGGGCCATCACGTCGGTGCCCTGGTGGCTGCGGCCGCCGGAGCGGGCGGCGCCCCAGCTGTCCACGTAGGAGTAGGGGCGCTCCAGGATGCAGGCCTTCCCCGAGGCGCTGACGGTGCCCCCGCCCCCGCCCCCGCCGCCGGGGGCCGGGGCCGGGGTCGGGGTCGGGGCGCCCTTGGTCGCCGCCTTGCGGCGCTGCTCCAGGCGGACCAGCCGCGCCTCCAGGGCCTGAGCCTCCTCCAGCCCGGCCTCCAGCTTGGTGACGGCCGCCCGGGCCTCGTCCCGCAGGGCCTTGGCGTTCTCGTAGCCCTTGGTCACCCGGCCGAGCACCGACCGGTAGGCGTCCCCGCTGACCTGGGCGTCCTCGATCAGCTGGGCGTTGCGCGACGCCAGCACGGTGGCCATCTCGACCCGGCCGGGCACGGCCGCCGGGTCCTGGTCGAGCAGGGAGTCGGCGATGGCCAGGCCGCCCGAGCGGTACATGGCCGCGGCCTGGCCGGCCAGGGCCGCCCTGGCCTCGCGCTGCTGGCGGTCGGCCGCCTCGAGCTGGCCCTTGTCGTATGCCAGCTGGTCGGTGGCCCGGGCCAGGGCCGCCTCGGCGGCCTGGAGCTCGGCCGTGGCCGCCCGCAGGTCGGCCTCGAGGGCCCGCTGGCGGCGGCGGGCGTCCTCCAGCGGGGCCCCCTGGAGGGCCGGGACGCCCGCCAGCAGCAATCCAAGCACGGCAA
>DATABK010000394.1:0-2781 GCA_036259695.1 Actinomycetes bacterium
GCCACGAAGGGGTCGGCGTCGCCCGCCGCGGCCCAGCTCGACTCGGTCGCCGGCTTCCGGGCCCTCAACGTCGAGGGCCGGGGGGAGAGCCTCTCCGGGGTGACCACCCCGGCGGCCGACGTCGTACGGATCCAGCTGGACCAGCCGCTGTCGTCGCTCCCCGCGGTCCTCGGGCACCCCACCTTCGGGGTGGTGCCGCGGGAGGCGGTCACCGCCGAGGCGCCCGCCTTCGCGGTCGAGCCGGTGGGCTCCGGGCCGTTCATGCTCCAGACCCGGCGCGACGACCTCCTGCATCTGGTCCCCTCGCCCGGCACGCCGAACCTGCCGCTGCGGGCGGTCGACGTCTACCTGGAGGAGGACGCGGCGGCCGCCTACGACCGCTTCCTGGCCGGCGGGCTGGACTGGACCTCGGTCCCGCCCGACCGGGTCGAGCAGGTGGCCGAGCGCCAGGGGGCGGACGGGGCGAAGCCGTACCTGGGCGAGCTCTTCTACGGCTTCAACCTCGAGAACCCGAAGTACGCCGACGCCCGCTTCCGCCAGGCCATCGTGGCCGCCATCGACCGGGAGGCCATCGTGCGGGTGGTGTACGGCCCCTCGGCCAAGGTGCTCAGGGGCCTCATCCCCGAGGGGGTCCCCGGCGCCCAGGCCGACGCCTGCGGTGAGCGGTGCCGTCACAACCCCGAGCGCGCCCGGGCCCTGCTGGCCGAGGCCTTCGCCGGCAAGCCCGTTCCCGAGGTCCAGATCGACTTCGACGACGACGGCACCCAGCGGGCCGTGGCCCAGGCCATCTCGGCCAGCCTGCAGGAGGTCGGCATCCCCTCCGCCCTCCGCCCGCACACCTACGCCGACTACCTCCGGTTCGCCCTCAGCGGTCAGCAGGAGCTGTTCCGGCTGGGCTGGATCGGCGCCTATCCGACCGCCGACGCCTTTCTGGCCCCGCTGTTCCTGTCAGGTGCGCGCGACAACATCACCGGCTTCTCGTCGACCGCGGTCGACAACGCCCTGCGCAACGGGAGGGCCGAGCCGGACGAGGCCACGCGGCTGGGTTCCTACCAGGCGGCGGAGCAGCTCGTCCTCGACCAGATGCCGATCGTCCCGCTGGCCCAGTTCCAGTTCCAGTCCGTCGCCTCGCCGCGGGTGAGCGGCCTGGTCGTGTCCGGGCTGGGCACGTTCGACGCCACCAAGGTGAAGGTGGGGTCCGGGCGCTAGCTGGCGGCTAGCGGCGGAGCGCCGCCGATGTCGTACAGTGGGGCGGGTCACGTCGGAGTGGCGGAATAGGCAGACGCGCCAGGTTGAGGGCCTGGTGCCCGAATAGGGCGTAGGGGTTCAAGTCCCCTCTCCGACACCAGGGTCAGGTCAGGCGGTGACCCGGAAGGTGGCGCCCCCGGTGCCGGTCAGGTTGCCGGTGGAGGTGTCCTCGAAGCAGAGCTTGTAGAGGCCCGGGCCGGTGCCGGCCGGAACGGTGCCGTTGACCCTGCCCAGCAGCCCGCTGGGACCGGCGAAGAGGGTGGCCGGGTTGATGGCGCCGACCACCGCCTGGCAGGCCCGGTCGGGGGTGCCGGTGCCGAGGACGAGGCGGTAGGGGACGTTCTGCAGGGCACCCGCCCCATAGGCCTGGATCGGCGTCCCGGCCGGCCCTGACTTGGCCCGCGTCCCGTCCGAGTACCACGTGCTGCCCTGGACGGTGGCGAAGGTGCCCTGGGCCGAGGTCAGGTCGAGGGTCCAGTACCACTGCAGCGCCGAGCCGGCGTTGAAGGCCCGGCCGATGCCGGCCAGGTACACCTCGGGCCGGAGCATGTTCGTGTTGTGGATGGCGGAGTTGCGCCAGGCCTCGAACACCACCTCGGCCTCGGGCGACCCTCCGTAGATGTTCTCGGCCCAGGCGTTGTAGACGACGCCGCACCACGTGAGGCGCTGGGGGATGTTCCGGCCGTTCAGGTCGATATGGTCCAGGGGGAAGTAGTTCTGGGTGGCCATGTCGCGGCTGAACCAGGCCGCGGCGGTGGTGACCGTGGGGTCGAGCACCAGGGCGTAGCGGCCGTTGGCCGCCCGGTAGTCGTTGATGAGGTGCAGCAGCTGCTGCTCCTCGGCGTCGATGGCCTGGTCGCCGGCGGAGACCGGGCAGGCGGCCTGCGCCTGGGCCGGGGAAGCGACAGCGGCCAGCGACGCCAGCAAGGTCACGGCCAGCACGGCCAGTCCGGCACGGATCCGACGGGGTTGCCTGAGAGCCACGAACACCTCCGAAGTCGACTGCGGCAGCCGGCGTGAACGGATGACGGTACGCCGTACGTTGGAGCCGACGCACTCTATTGCACGACCGGCCGCCGACCAACCGGTCGCCCGTATCCACCGCTGTTGGAGGGGGTCGATCGAGGGTTGAGGGTTGCTTTCAGCCCCGGGTTGGGCTCCATCGGGCCCCCAACAGGTGGTTGAGGGTCTCGACCGCGCCTCGCCCACCCGACGATCCGAAAAAAAATCCGTCCCCGGCACCTCGCCGCCGGGCAGCCGGGTCGGCGCTCCCGAACTCCGAAAAACGCCCTGGGAACCGCCTCAGGGCCGGTTCCAGGGCCTCCAACGTGGCGCGTTGGCCTTCCATCGGCGTTCCAACAGGGGGATAAAAGTGCAGGTCAGCGGGCCTAAACGGGCGAGATCGGTGCTTCCGTAACGTCCCGGGCCGTGCTAAACCTCAGCCGTCCCAGCGGGAGTGTGTGCGCAGGTCGCGCACCCACGGAGCAACCAGGCGGTCGGCCAAGCACATGCGAACGAGTCCGAGGATCGAGT
>DATABK010000395.1:0-4982 GCA_036259695.1 Actinomycetes bacterium
AGCATGGCCGTGCTGGCGGCGCTGGTCGCGGTGGCCGCCGTGCTGCCGGTGGCCTACCTGACCGTGCGCCACGCCAGCCGCCTGGCCGGGACGGCCAACGCCGTCGTCGTCGGCGGGTTCGCCCTCCCCGGCCTGGTCGTCGCCCTGGCCCTCGCCTTCTGGACCCTCCAGGCGCCCTGGCCGCTGGCCGCCCTCTACCAGACCCAGGCCCTGCTGGTGTTCGCCTACGTCGTCCACTTCGGCTCCCAGGCCCTGCGAGCCGCCCAGGTCGCGGTGGCCGCCGTCCCCTCCCGCCTCGACGACGCCGCCCGCACCCTGGGCGCCGGCCGGCTGCGCCGCCTCCGCACCGTGGAGCTCCCCCTGGCCACCCCCGGCCTCCTCGCCGGGGCCGGCCTGGTCCTGCTCTCCACCATGAAGGAGCTCCCGGCCACCCTCCTGCTGGCCCCACCCGGCTTCGAGACCCTGGCCACCCGCATCTGGAACGCCACCGAAGACGCCTTCCTGGCCGACGCCAGCCTGGCCGCCCTGTTCCTTCTCGCCCTGTCCGGGCTGCTGACGTGGTTCCTGGTGGTCCGCCGTGGCAACGCCCCGACCTGAGATGCCGCGACCCGATCCCCCTGTGGACAACGCCAAGCGCCCCGCTCCCGCGTCGGCTACGCTCCCCCCCCGGGGGGCTCGGTCCGGAGCGGGATGGCTGCAGGCTGCCCGGCGGGCGGATCGGCGAGGACCCGGGTCGCTGCCGGCCGCCCCGGTCGGCTGGGCGATGCTCGCGGCCGGGGTGCTGGCCTTCCTGGCCGCGGCGGCCGGGATCCTGGTGCCGGCCACCCACACCACCCGGACCACCGCCGACGAGCCGCAGTACCTGCTGACCGCGATCAGCCTGGCCACCGACGGCGACCTGGACATCGCCGACGAGCTGGCCGACGGGCGCTGGCGGCCGTTCCACGCCCTGCCGCTGCCCACCCAGACCGAGCCATTGGCGGACGGGCGGCGCCTCAGCCCGCACAACCCGCTCCTGCCGCTGCTGCTGGCCGGGCCGGTGGCGGCCGGTGGCTGGGTCGGGGCCAAGCTGGCCATGGCGGTGATGGCCGGGCTGCTGGCCGCCCTGCTGGTGTGGACGGCCGTGCGCCGGCTGGAGGTGCCGGTGGGGACCGCCGCCCTGGCCGTGGCGGTGCTGGCCTGCTCGCCGCCGCTGGCCGTCTACGGCAGCCAGGTCTACCCCGAGCTCCCGGCCGCCCTGGCCGTCCTGGCCGCCGCGGCCGCCCTCACCGCCCCGGCCGTCCCCAGCGTCCGGGCGACCCTGGTGGTGGGGGTGGCCGTGGTCGCCCTGCCCTGGCTGGGGGTGAAGTACGCGCCGGTGGCGGCGGCCATCACCCTGGTCGCCTGCTGGCGGCTGGTCCGTGAGGGGCGGGTCCGGCGGGCCCTGGCCCTGCCGGGTCGCTGGCCCTGGCCGGGGTCGTCTTCCTCGCCCTGCACCGCTGGTGGTACGGGGGCTGGACCCCGTACGCGGCCGGCGACCACTTCGTCACCGGAGAGCTGTCGGTGGTCGGCACCGACCCCGAGTACCTGGGCCGCAGCCGCCGCCTGGTCGGCCTGCTGGTCGACCGGGGCTTCGGGCTGGCCGCCTGGCAGCCGGCCTGGCTGCTGGCCGTCCCGGCCGTGGCCGCCCTGGCCAGGCGCCGCCCGGCCGGCTGGGCCGCCCTCGCCCTGCCCCTTGGCGCCGGCTGGCTGGTCGCCACCTTCGTCGCCCTGACCATGCACGGCTGGTGGTTCGCGGGCCGCCAGGTGGTGGCCGTCCTGCCCCTGTCCGCCCTGGCCGTGGCCTGGTGGACGGGCCGCGACCGGCGGCGCCGCCGGCTGCTGGCCGTGGCCGGTGGGGTCGGGGTGCTGGCCTTCGGCTGGCTGGTCGCCGAGGGCGCGGCCGGGCGGGTCACCTGGGCGGTCGACTTCGCCGCCACCGCCAACCCGCTGTACCGGGCCTGGCGGCTGGCCCTGCCCGACTACCTGGCCATGAGCTGGTGGACCTGGGCCCTGCACGGGGCCTGGCTGGCCGGCCTGGCCGCCTGGGCGGTGGTGGCCGCCCGGCCGCCTCGACAGCGTCAACCCCGCCTTCGTAGGCTCCGCGCTCGCGAGCTGACGAAGGCCTGAGCTCCTCTGGAGGACACCGAATGCGCGACTGCAAGCGGCTTCGCCTGGCCGGGCTGGGGATCGCCCTGACCCTGTTGCTCGTGGGCTGCGGGAACGACGACGGGACCGGGGTCCGCAACGTCGACGGCACCCAGGCCAGTGGCAGCGGCACGGCGTCGGGCAGCGGCACCGCCTCGGGCAGCGGCACCGCGTCGGGGAGCGGCACCGCCTCCGGGCAGGCGGCCGCCTGCAAGCCGGTCGGCGACGCCGCCAGGGCCGACACCACCATCGCGGTCGACCTCAAAGAGTGGACGGTCACGCCGGCCCGGGCCGACGTGCCCGCCGGGACGGTCGCCTTCGAGGCCCGCAACACCGGGAAGCTGGCCCACGAGCTGGTGGTCGTCCGGGCCGACGACCCGGCCGCCCTGCCGGTGGCCGCCGACGGCACCGTGGACGAGGAGAAGCTCCCCGAGGGCGCCTTCGTCGGCGAGGTCGAGGCCTTCCCGGCCGGGCAGAGCTGCACCGGCACCTTCGAGCTGCCCGCGGGCAGCTACGCGCTGTTCTGCAATCTGCTCGACGCCGACACCAAGGAGAACCACTACGCCAACGGCATGCGCACCCGCTTCGAGGTTCGCGGGTAGCCGCCCGGCCGCACCCGGCCGATGGTGGCCAGGGCGACCACCCCGGCCAGCAGGTACAGCGCCGCCTGGCCGTTGAGCACCGGAACGACGCCGACGGCGTCGCCGAGCAGCCCGGCGGCCAGCATGCCGAGGGCCATCAGGCCGTTGAAGCTGCCGTAGTAGGTGGCGAACACCCGGCCCAGGTAGGCGTCGCCGGCCCGCTCCTGGACCAGCGAGGTCAGCCCGGTCATGACCCCGACCCCCGGGATCCCGGCGGCCACGAACAGCCCCACGTACAGCCAGCCGGCGGTCGTCACCAGCGGCCCATTCCAGATGGCCAGGTCGATCAGGGCGAACACCAGCAGGCTGCCGCCCAGCAGCCGCCCCGGCTCCAGCCGCCCGGCCAGCCCCACCACCAGCACCCCACCGGCCAGCCCGCCGATCGCCTGCACCCCCCGCAGCAGCCCCACCTCGCCCCCGTCCCCACCCAGCTCGCGGGTGACGAACACCACGAACAGCACGGTGAAGACCCCCTGAGCGACCGCGGCCATCCCGTCCACCACCAGCCCCCAGCGAAGCTCATGGTCCCGGAAGGTGGCCCCGAGCCCGTCGACCCATTCCCGCACGAGGGCACGGGCGGGGCTGGGGGCGGGGGCGAGGTGGGGCTGCGAGGGCGTGCTCGAGCGTGCGCCGGGTCGCGGAACGACGCCGGTGCGGTCGGAGCGGGGACCGATGAGCATGATCAGCCCGGCGCCGGCCAGGAACGACACCGCGTCGCCGACGACCAGCCCTGGGAGGCCGGCCACCTCGACCAGGACGCCGCCGAGGGGGCTGCCGGCCAGGCGGGCCAGGTTGCTGGTCAGGCCGATGAGGGCGTTGGCTCCGACCAGGTCGTCCCCGCCCACCAGGGAGGGGACAAGGGCGTTGCGGGCCGGGTCGTTGAGCTGGCCGAGGGCGGCCTCGACGGCCATGACGACGTAGACCACCCAGAGCCGGTCGCGGCCGTCCACGGCCAGCAGCGGCAGCAGGAACGCCGCCTGGGCCAGGCTGACCGCGACCAGGGTGCGGCGGCGGTCCCAGCGGTCGACCAGGACCCCGGCCAGCGGGCCCACGACCAGGCTGGGCAGCAGGCCGACCAGGAACACGGTCGCGGTGACCAGGCTGGACCCGGTGACCTGGAAGACCCAGACGGGCAGGCCGACGAGCAGGAACCAGTCGCCGGTCTCGGAGATGAGCCCGCCCGCCCAGAGCAGGCCGAAGTCACGCCGGCGCAGCAGGGCCCAGCCGCCCCTCACGTCAGGGCCTCGGGCCGCAGGAACGCCTTGAGATCCAGGTGGACCGGCTGGGCGCCCTCGGGCGGGTCGGTGCGGGTCAGGCCGATGTAGGGCCGGATGGCCGCGTCCAGCGTCTCGACCAGGGCGGCCAGCTCCTCGGCGGTGAGACGCAGGGAGTAGCTGGCCCCGGTGCCCGCCTCCCGCCACTCCCTGGGGACCCGCGGCTCCAGGCGCAGATACTGGCGGGCCAGGCGGGCGTGCTCCTCGATCTCGGCGTTGGCCAGCGCCATCCGGGTCGCCCGGGCCGCGGTCACGACCTCCGGGTCGGGGTCGTCGACGGCTGGGCTCAGGTCCAGGCCGGTGTAGACCGACCGCCAGGGCCGCTCCCGCCCGTTGCCGGCCTCGTCCCTGACCACCAGCCCGGCCTTGGCCAGCTGGCGCAGGTGGTAGCTGCAGTTGGCCGGCGTCTCCCCCAGGGCCAGGGCGCACTGGCTGGCCGTCCGCGACCCGAGGGCGTTGAGCTGGTACAGCAGCGCCAGGCGCAAGGGATGGGCCAGCGCGGCCAGCACCGCCCCGTCGGTGACCTCCATCCGCCGCTCGGCCCTGGCCATCCCGCGCCTCCCCGATCTGAAAGAGTTCTTTCAGGTTCTACCATGAGCCCGCGCGAACCTGCAAGAGTTCTTTCAGATCAGGCTGGAGCCGGCCAGGTGAGGCCGACGGCGGCGGCCATGGCGTCCAGGTCGGGGCGGACCTGGGCGATCTTGACCACGGCCCCGGCCGCCTGGGCGCAGAGCATGCCAAGGCCGTCGGCGGCGGCGGCCGCGCCGGCCGCGCGGGCCGCGGCGACCAGGCCCTGGCCGGCCGGGCCGTAGTTGCAGTCCAGCAGCCGGACGCCGGGGCGGAGGCGGTCCTGGCCGGGGACGGGCTCGCCCCTGGCGGTCAGGGTGGTCGCCTGGAGGAC
>DATABK010000396.1:0-1503 GCA_036259695.1 Actinomycetes bacterium
CTCGGCGGCGGCCCCCCGCCGTCCCCGGGTCCCGGCGCCCAGGTCGTACTCGACCGCGGCGTATCCGGCCGCCTCGGCGACCGCCTCCCGGGCTGCCGCCGACAGCGGCGCCCGCCCCAGGTTGGTGTGCAGCACCACCCCGGTGGCGTTCACCACCGCCCGGGTCCGGCCGGCCCACAGCCGGTCGAGCTCGCCCGCCACCCGGGCGGCCAGCTCCTCGACGTCGGGGACCGGCCCGCCATCGGCCACGGCCCCCCGGCTGGCCTCCAGCGCCCGCCGGGCCGCTCCCAGCACCGCCCCGCGCCCGAAGCTCCCGGCCCGCTCGACCAGCTCCGGATGCCCGAGCAGCGCATCCATGTTCGGCAGCCCCCGCCGCGGATCGGTGGTCATGCCCCCATTGTCGGCCACCCCGGCTGGAGGCGCTCAGCCACGCGGGTCCGTACCATCCAGCTGTCCGGACCCGACCCGAGGAGGACCCGGTGGCTGTCGTCCCCCGCCCGGCCGCGACGGTGGTGCTGCTCCGGGACGGTCCGGGCGGTCTGGAGGCCTATCTCCAGCTGCGGCCCATGGGCATGGGGTTCGCGGGCGGGCTGTGGGTGTTCCCCGGCGGCCGGGTGGACGCGGCCGACCGCGACCCGGCGGTCGACGCCAGCTGGGCCGGGCCGCCCCCGGAGGAGTGGGCCGGGCGGCTGGGCCTCCCCGTCGACCAGGCCCGGGGGCATGTGGTCGCCGCCTGCCGGGAGACCCTGGAGGAGGCGGGGCTGCTGCTGGCCACGCCGGCGCCCGGGGCCGAGGAGCTGGACCAGGGCCGGCGGGAGCTGCTGGCCGGGGCGGGTGGGCTGGCCGGCCTGCTGGCCCGGCTCGGGGTGCGGCTGGACACGGGCCGGCTGCGGTACTGGGCCTGGTGGGTGACGCCCGAGGAGGAGCCGCGCCGCTACGACACCCGGTTCTTCCTGGCCGAGGCCCCGGCCGGCGCCGCCGTCACCGCCCACCTGGCCGAGGCCGACCGGGAGCGCTGGGTCCCACCCGGGGAGGCCGCCGCCGACCTCGGCCTGCCCATGCTCCCGCCCACCCGGTACACCCTGCGCGACCTGGCCGCCCATGGGTCGGTGGAAGCGGCCCTGGCGGCGACGGTCGGCCGGCGGGTCGAGCGCATCCTCCCCGTGCTGGAAGGCGCCGAGCTGGTCATGCCCTGGCGCGAGCGCTACCCGCTGCCCGTGCCCCTGGCAGGGGCCGGCGGGAGCCAGGGGGCGGGGCCGTGACCGAGAGCTGGAGCTCCCGGGTGACCCGGGTGCTGGCGCCGAACCCGTCGCCGCTCACGCTGGAGGGGACCAACACCTTCGTGGTCGCCGAGCCGGGCGCCGCCACGGCGGTGGTGATCGACCCGGGGCCGGCCGATGCGGGGCACGCCGGGGCGGTGGTCCAGGCCTGCGCCGGCCGCGAGGTCGAACTGGTGCTGCTCACCCACACCCACGTCGACCACGCCGAGGGGGCCCGGGCGTT
>DATABK010000397.1:0-1977 GCA_036259695.1 Actinomycetes bacterium
ACGTGGACGGGGAGGCGGATGGCCCGGGCGCCGCGGTCGGCGGCCCCGCGGGCGATGGCCTGGCGGATCCACCAGGTGGCGTAGGTGGAGAACTTGAACCCCTTGCGCCAGTCGAACTTCTCGACGGCGCGGAGCAGGCCCAGGTTGCCCTCCTGGACCAGGTCCCCCAGGGGCAGCCCGGTGGCCGAGAAGCGGCGGGCGATGGACACGACCAGCCGCAGGTTGGACTCGATCATCTTGCGCCGGGCCCACTCGCCACGGTCGGCGGTGGCCTCCAGGTCGGGGCGGGCCGGGTCGTCAGGGGCGGTGTCGGCGAGCTTGAGCTGGGCGTCCAGGCCGGCCTCGTACGCCTGGGACAGCTCGATCTCGTCCTCCTTCGTCAGCAACGGGTGCCGACCGACCTCATCCAGGTAGAGACGGAACGAGTCCGTCGTCTGGAGGTCGAGCAGCTGGTCCTGGTCCTTCATCGCACTCCTTGCGACAGCACACGCAGATTGTCGGGGACATACGTCGCGTACAGTTTTGCCAACAACCATGTTCGCAAAACCTATTCCCGTCTACCAGGGGTTCTCGGAAGAAACTGCATCCGAGGTGAGGGGGCAGAGGCCGGGAGCGCCTCGACACCGCCACCGGCGACCCTATCATGCCGCTCGCCGGAAGGTGGGCGGTTTTCCCCAGTAACGGGCTAGGGCGCCCAGGGCCCGCCCGCCCGGGCCCAGTCGACCCGGCCGTCCCTGGTCAGGGGCACGCCCTCCTCGGCCAGGCGGGCCCGCTGCTCGTCGGCCCCGGCGGTCCCCTTCATCGACCCGTCGGCATGGACCACCCGCCACCAGGGCACGTCGCCGGGGCAGCGGGCCATCGCCTGGCCGACCCCCCTGGCCCCCTTGACCACCCCGTAGTGGGCCTCGGCGAGCATGCCGTAGGTGGTGGCCCGGCCGGGCGGCACCCGCCTGGCCAGGGCCCACACCGCGGCCGAGAAGCCGCCGCCCGCCGCCACCGCCCCTACCCGCCCGCGGCTTCCTGGCGGTCGGCCAGGTACTCGTGGACCTGCTGGACGGCGATCGAGCCCTCGCCCACGCCCGAGGCGACCCGCTTGACCGACCGGTAGCGGACGTCGCCGGCCGCGAACACGCCGGGCAGGCTGGTCTCCAGCGACAGGGGCGGGCGCTTGAGCGGCCAGCCGCCCGGGCGGGGGCGGTCCGCATCCGGCAGGTCGCGGCCGGTCAGCACGTAGCCCCGCTCGTCGCGCTCCACCACCCCCTCCAGCCAGTCGGTACGCGGCTCGGCGCCGATCAGGACGAACATCGCCGAGGCGGGGACGGTCCTGGTCGCGCCCGTGTGCCGGTCCCGCAGGGTCAGGCCCTCCAGGCGCTGGCGGCCGTGGCCGTCGACCACCTCGGTGTGGAGGACCACGTTGATGTTCGGGGTCGCCCTGATCTCCTGGACCAGGTAGTCGGACATGAACTCGCCCAGCCGCTCGTCGATGGTGACGATCGTCACCGAGGCGGCGTAGCCGGACAGGTGGATGGCCGCCTGGCCGGCCGAGTTGCCGGCCCCGACCACGAACACGTCCTCGCCCCGCATGGCCCTGGCCTCGCTGCCGGCGGCCCCGTAGAAGACCCCGGCGCCGTTGAGGGCCTCCAGGGAGGGGACGCCCAGCCGGCGCCAGGCCACCCCGGTGGCCAGGATGACCGCCCGGGCGGTGACCTCGGTCCCGTCCGAGAGGCGCACGACCCGGTCGGCCCCGCTGGCCCGCAGGCCGGTGGCGGCCTGGGCCAGGATCAGGTCGGCCCCGAACAGCCACGCCTGCTGGAAGGCCCGCTGGGTGAGCTCGTCGCCGCTCAGCCCGTACGGGAACCCGAGGTAGTTGCGGATGTGGGAGCTGGTCCCGGCCTGGCCTCCGGGGACGGCCGGCTCCAGGACCTGGGCCTCGAAGCCCTCGGAGGCGGCGTAGACGGCCGCGGCCAGCCCGGCCGG
>DATABK010000398.1:0-5261 GCA_036259695.1 Actinomycetes bacterium
GCCCCGGCGGCACCGACCTGCCCGTCGGCCCCCGTTCGCCCCAGGACGGCGGCCCGCCCCTGTACCTCGGCGGCATGGCCCCCAGGGCGCTGGACCGGGTGGCCAGGCTGGCCGACGGCTGGTTCGCCCTGGCCCACTACCGCTGGCAGAAGACGGCCGAGGCCTGGCCGGTGCTGGCCGAGGCCCTGGAGCGGGCCGGCCGACCGGCCGACGGCTTCCCGGTCGTGGTCGGCGTCCACCTGCGGGTCAGCGACGACCCCGAGCGCACCTGGGCCACCGAGCTGGCCCCGGCCGTCGCCTACCAGCTCGACCGCTACGGCGACTGGGCCGCCGACCGCGACCAGCCCCGCTCCGACCCGATCGACCCCGGCCGCCTCAAGCGCTCGGCCGTGTTCTGCGACACCCCCGAGGGGATCGTGGCCGTCCTGACCGCATTCCAGGAGCAGCTCCCCTTCACCCACGTGAGCCTGTGGAGCCGCCCGCCGGGCACCGGCCACGAGGCCGCCTGCGAGAACCTGGAGCGGGTGGCCCGGGAGGTCGCGCCCGCCTTCGCCGGCCCCGAGCCCCCCTGGCGGGCTCCGGCGGCCCCGCCACCGGCCGGCTGACGCCGGCTCGCCGACTGGAGGAGGATCCGTGCGGCTGGTCTCGTTCGATGGTGGGTTCGGGCGCGTCGAGGACGACGCGGTCGTGCCCATGGGCCCGTCCCTGGTCGACTGGCTGGCCTTCGGCACCCAGGGCCTGGCCACCGGCCGGCCGCGCCCCCTGGCCGAGGTGAAGCTGCTGGCCCCGGTGCCCCGGCCGGGCAAGATCATCTGCGTCGGCCTCAACTACCGCGACCACGCCAACGAGACCGGCCAGAAGATCCCCTCCGAGCCGGTCCTGTTCTCCAAGTTCGCCAACTCGGTGGTCGGGCCCGGGGCCGACGTGGTCGTCCCGCCCGAGGCCGACAAGATCGACTACGAGGCTGAGCTGGCCGTGGTCATCGGCCGCCGGGCTGCCTCGGTGACCGTGGCCGACGCCCTCGCTCACGTCGCCGGCTACGCCTGCGCCAACGACGTCTCCTCGCGCTCGCTCCAGTTCCGCTCCGCCCAGTGGCTGCTCGGCAAGGCGATCGACACCTTCCTGCCGCTCGGCCCCTACCTGGTCACGGCCGACGAGGTGCCCGACCCGCAGGCCCTCGGCATCCGCTGCCTGGTCAACGACGAGGTGCTCCAGTCGTCCAACACCGGCCAGATGATCTTCGGAGTGGCCGAGCTGGTCAGCTTCATCAGCCGGACCATCACCCTGGAGCCGGGCGACCTGGTGGTCACCGGCACCCCGTCTGGGGTCGGCATGGCCGCCGACCCGCCCCGGTTCCTGCGCCCCGGCGACCGGATGCGGGTCGAGATCGACGGCCTCGGCGAGCTCGAGAACACCGTGCGGGCAAGGTCCTGACCGGGTTCTCGCCGCTGCTGTCGATAACCATGTGGCAATGTCGGGGGCTTCCCCTACACTCGCCCCATGTCTGCAATCCAAGCAACTGACCTGGTTCGCCGCTTCGGTGAGGTTGAGGCTGTCCGCGGTGTCAGCCTCGAGGTCGCCGAGGGCGAGATCTACGGCTTCCTCGGCCCCAACGGGGCGGGCAAGTCGACCATCGTCCGCATCCTGACCACCCTGCTCCAGCCGACCAGCGGGTCGGGCTCGGTGCTGGGCCACGACGTGGTCAGGGAACCGACCACGGTGCGCCGCCTCATCGGCGTCGCCCTCCAGGAGGCCGGCCTCGACCCCAAGCAGACCGGCCGCGAGCTCCTGACCCTCCAGGGCAAGCTGTACGGCCTCAAGGGCAAGGTCCTGTCCGACCAGGTCTCCGAGGTGACCGAGCTGGTCGGCCTGACCGACGCCGTCAACCGGCGCATCCAGACCTACTCGGGCGGCATGAAGCGCCGGCTCGACCTGGCCTCGGCGCTGCTGCACCGCCCGCGGGTGCTGTTCCTGGACGAGCCCACCACCGGGCTCGACCCGCTGTCCCGGGCCCTGATCTGGGACCGCATCCGCGAGCTCCGCGAGCGGTTCGGGGCCACCATCTTCCTCACCACCCAGTACCTGGAGGAGGCGGACGAGCTGGCCGACCGGGTGGCGATCATCGACCACGGCCAGATCGTCCGCCAGGGCACCCCGGTGGCCCTCAAGGCCGAGGTCGGGGCCGACGTGATCGACGTCGCGGTGGAGGAGCGCGAGGTCGGCGCCGCCCGGGCCGCCATCACCGAGCTCCAGGCCAGGGGCGAGCTCCCCGAGGGCGAGCTGCGCGGGACCCAGGACGGCTACACCCTGTTCGTGCCTGACGGGCCGGAGAACCTCGCCGTCCTCATCCGCGGCCTCGACAAGGCCGGCGTCCGCTTCGGGGCGGTCAGCGTGTCGCGGCCGACCCTCGACGACGTGTTCCTGGCCGCCACCGGCGGGCGCATGGCCGCCGCCGAGCAGGAAGACCAGGGCGAGGACCAGGGCCGCGAGCCCGAGCCCGCCGGCGCCGGAAGGAGAGGCCAATGAGCGCCGCCGCACCCGACGCCGGTCGCCTGCCCGGGCGGGGCCGTTCCGGCGAGCCGCAGACCCTGGCCGCCCCGGCCGGGCTGGTCTCGGACATCGTGGCCATCACCGGCCGGGCCATCCGGGGGATCCTGCGCGAGCCCGAGCTGTTCATCTTCGCGCTGATCATCCCCGTGTTCTTCTTCGTGGTGCAGATCGGCGCCCTCGGCGACGTGGCCGAGCAGCAGCTCGGGATCGCCAACTACGCCACCTTCCAGCTGCCGATCTCGATCCTGTTCGCGGCGGCCAGCACCTCCGGCGGCAACGCCCTGGTGCTGGACATCGCCGGCGGCTACTGGGACAAGCTGTCGCTCACCCCGGCGCACCGCTCCTCGCTGGTGATCGGCAACCTGTTCGGCGAGATGTTCGCCGTGCTCGGCTACAGCGTGGTCCTGCTGCTGTTCGGGTTCGTCATCGGGGTCCGCTTCGCCGAGAACACCCTCCTCGGGTCGGTGGGGCTGCTGGCGCTGACGCTGCTGTTCGGGATCGGGTTCGCGTCCGTCAGCATCGCCATCGCCCTGGCCACCGGGTCGGTCCGGGCCACCCAGTCCGCCTTCATCATCTTCTTCCCGCTGCTGTTCCTGACGCCGAGCGCGCTGCCGCGGGAGATGATGACCGGCTGGTTCGAGACCGCGGTCAGCATCAACCCGATGACGTATGTGATCGAGGCGGCCCGCAGCTTCCTGTTCGCCTTCAACGGCGCCATCATCGCCAAGGGGTTCCTGGCCGCCGCGTTGTTCAGCGCCCTGACCTTCTCCTTGACCGCGCTGGCCTTCCGCCGACGGGTCCACATGGGCTAGCCGCCGGGCGGGACGGTCGCGATAGGCTTCCGCCTTCGGAACCGAAGGGCGGCGAGGCGGCAGATGGAGCGGCGAACGCTCGGACCGGACGGGTTCGAGGTGCCCGTGGTCGGCATGGGCACCTCGCGCACCTTCGACGTCCGCGGCCGCGCCGCCGAGGCGACCAGCCGCCGGATCGTCGAGGAGGCGCTCGACACCGGGGCCAACCTGTTCGACTCCTCGCCCATGTACGGCGAGGCCGAGCGGGTCCTCGGCCTGGCCCTGGACGGGCGGCGGGCCGAGGCGATCGTCGCCACCAAGGTCTGGACCGCCGACGACGACCTGGCCGAACGGCAGATCGAGACCTCGCTTCGTTACGCCCACGGCCGGGTCGAGCTGTATCAGGTCCACAACCTGGTCGCCTGGCCGGCCCGCCTCGACCGCCTGGAGCAGCTCCGCGACGAGGGCCTGATCGACGTCATCGGGGCCACCCACTACGATCCGGCCGCCTTCGACGAGCTGACGACCGTCATGGGCAGCGGCCGCATCGGCTTCGTCCAGATCCCCTACAACCCGCTGGAGCGCGACGTCGAGCGGGCCGTCCTCCCCCTGGCCGAGGAGCTCGGCCTGGGCGTGATGCTGATGCGCCCGTTCGGCCGCGGCTCGGTCCTGCGCCGCTGGCCGTCCCCAGCCGAGCTCGCCCCCCTGGAGCCGTTCGGGGTCACCACCTGGCCCCAGGCCCTCCTCAAGTGGGGCCTGTCCGACCCCCGCTGCACCCTCTCCATCCCCGCCACCTCCCGCCCCGGCCGCATGACCGAGAACGCCGCCGCCGGCAACCCCCCTTGGTTCGGCCCCGACGAGCGCGACCTGGTCACCCGCCTGGCCACCCGTTCCTAGGACCCCGCGGGCACCCCGAGGACCCGGGTCGGTGGTGGTGTGGGAATCGGCATGACCGGGGCTCTGGAAGTCGCTAACCTGGGTGGTTCGGGCTCGCCTGGTTGCGGTGAGCCGACCGTTCTCAGCCCCCGTCCTGAGGAGGACCGCTGCCGGGTTACGCGGCCGCTCTTGCCGGCCTCTCCGACACCGAGCTGCATCGTCTGCTCGAGCGCCGGCCAGATCTGCTGAGCGCGCCCGCCCCGGCGTCGTTCCCGGAGCTGGCCGGTCGGTCGGGCGCGCCGGCGTCGCTGGCCGCGGCCCTGCGCACGCTCGACCTGGGCGCCCTGCGGCTGGCCGAGCTGCTGGCGGTGCTGGGCCTGCCGTCGACCGTGTCCGCCCTGGCCGAGGCGGCCGGGCCCGAGCTCAGCCGGGAGCGCCTGGAGGCCGGCCTGGCCGCGCTGGCCGAGCTGGGCATCGCCCTGCGCGGCCCAGACGGGAGCATCTCGGGTCCGCCAGGGCTGGGGGCGCCGTTCGGGCGCCCCGGCGGTCTCGGCCCGCCCGTGGCCGAGCTGGCAAAGGTCGGGGTCAGCGCCGAGCGGCTCGAGCGCATCCTGGGCAACCTCGGCGTGCCCAGGCCTCCCGGGAGCGGCAAGTCGGCCCTCGTCGGGGCGGTGAGCGCCGCCCTGTCCGACCCCGAGGTGGTGGCCCGGGCGGTGGCCGAGGCCGACCCGGACGCCCGCCGGCTGCTGGACGAGGCCCTGGCCGCGACCGGGCCGATCACCGTGATGGGGGTCGGCTACGGCCGCTTCGCCGGGTACCCGGATGCCGAGCCGGCCAGCTGGCTGCTGGAGCGCGGGCTGCTGCTGCCGGTCACCTACAGCCAGCTGGTGGTGCCCCGGGAGGCCGCCCTCGGCCTGCGTGGCGGCCGTGTGTTCCCCTCCTGGCCGGAGCCGCCCGCCGCCGAGGCCCTCGACCCGGTCCCCGACGGCCCGGCCAGGGCGGCCGCCGCCGCCACCCGGGCCGTGGGGGGGGGGGGGGGGGGGG
>DATABK010000399.1:0-8441 GCA_036259695.1 Actinomycetes bacterium
CCTGCTGCGGCGGGCCGGGCTGGTCGCCGGAGCCGGGGTCAGCCGGGGTCCTGGCCGGCCTGGCCGGCTGCGAGCCGGACCGGCCCGCCGACCAGGCGGCCGGTCCCGGCGGCCAGGGGGCCCCGGCCGGCGGCTGGCCCGGGGTCAGGGGCCAGTTCGAGCTCGACCCGGGCAAGCGGCACTTCGCCGCGTTCGTGCTCGCCTCCCATCCCCGGCCGGTGGCCGAGGCCATCGAGCGGCACCGCCGCGGCCTCCAGGCCGACACCGACGGCTACCTGGAGGACCACGGCCAGCGCCTCGACCGCCAGGCCCGCACGGCCGCGGCCGAGTACCTGGGCGGCGACCGGGGTCAGGTCGCCTTCACCCGCAGCACCACCGACGGGCTCGGCCTGCTCTACGGCGGCCTGCGGCTGCGGGCCGGCCAGGAGGTCGTCACCACCACCCACGACTTCTACTCCACCCACGAGGCGCTGCGGCTACGGGCCGAGCGGACCGGGGCCAGGGTCCGGCGGATCACCCTGTACGAGGACCCGGCGGCCGTCACCGGCGGGCGGCTGGTCGACGCCGTCCGCCGCGGGCTGGGCCCCCGGACCCGGGTGCTCGCCCTCACCTGGGTCCACTCGGGCACGGGCGTGAAGCTGCCCCTGGCCGAGATCTGCGCGGCCGTGGCCGACCACAACCGCGGCCGCGCCCCCGGCGACCGGGTGCTGGTCTGCGCCGACGCCGTCCACGCCCTCGGCGTCGAGCCCGAGACCGTCCCCGACCTGGGCTGCGACTTCCTGGTCGCCGGCTGCCACAAGTGGCTGTTCGGGCCAAGGGGCACCGGCGTGGTCTGGGGCCGGCGCGAGGCCTGGGCCGAGGTCACCGGCACCGTCCCCAGCTTCTCCGGGGCCGGGATCGGCGCCTGGATCGAGGGCCGGGACCCGGCCGGGCCGCGCCCGGCCCTGTTCGAGCCGGGCGGCTACCACGCCTACGAGCACCGCTGGGCCCTGGCCGAGGCCTTCAGGTTCCACCTGGACCTGGGCAAGCGGGCGGTCGCCGACCGGACCCGGGTGCTGGCCACCCGGCTCAAGGACGGCCTGGCCGGCATCCCGGGCGTCCGGCTGGTCACCCCCCGCGACCCCGAGCTGTCGGCCGGGATCGTCTGCCTGGAGGTGGGCGGCCGCAACCCGGGCGAGCTGGTGGCCGGCCTCCGCCGCCAGGGCGTCCTGGCCAGCGGCACCCCGTACGCCGAGCCCTACCTGCGCCTCGGCCCGAGCATCGTCACCAGCGAGGAGGACGTCGACGCGGCCGTGGCCGCGATCCGCGGGCTCGCCTGAGCCCGCCGGTCAGCAGCCGGCCCAGCGGTCGACCCCCTTGAAGTCCTGCACCCGCAGGAAGGCCTCGCGGACCCGGGCCTTGGAGAGGTCGCCGGCGGCGACCGCCCGCTCGAGGTGGGCGAGGACGGCCGGGACGGCGGTGTGGCCGGAGAGGACGAGCTGGTCGACCCCGGCCTTGAGGGCTCGCTCGGCGGCCGCCGGGAGGGAGAGGGTGCCGGCGATGGCCCCCATCTCCAGGGCGTCGGAGACGACCAGGCCGTCGAAGCCCATGCGCCCGCGCAGGAGGCCGCCGACCACCGCGGGGGACAGGGTGGCCGGGGCCGCGGGGTCCACGGCCCGGACGACCAGGTGGCCGACCATGACCGCGTCCAGGCCGGAGCGGATGGCGGCCCGGAAGGGGGCCAGGTCGTGGGCTTGGAGGCGGGCCATGCTGGCCGGGACGACCGGGAGGCGGTGGTGGGAGTCGACCGTGGTCGCGCCGTGGCCGGGGAAATGCTTGCCCACGGGGGCGACCCCGCCGGCGGCCAGGCCGCGCATGAAGGCCACGGCGGCCCGGCCGGCGGTCGCCGGGTCGGAGCCGAAGGAGCGGTCACCGATGACCCCGTCCCAGCGGGCCCCGGTGACGTCCAGGACCGGGGCCAGGTCGGCCGTGATCCCGAGGGCGGCCAGGTCGCGGCCGGTGGCCAGCCCGTAGCGCTCGACCCGCTCGGCCGGCATGCGCCCGAGCTCGCGGGCCGAGGGGCTGGCCCGGACGATCCCGGCCAGGCGGGCCACCCGCGTCCCCGGCTCCTGGTCGACGGCGACCTCGAGCGGGATCTCGGCCCGTTGCTTCAGGTCGGCGACCAGCGCCCGGACCTGCCCGGCGGAGACGACGTTGCCCCGGAACAGCAGCAGCCCACCGATCCCCCGGTCGACCAGCCCCCGGCTGACCCGCCCGGGTCGGGTCCCCGGGAACCCGACCAGCAGCAGCTGCGCGAGCTGGGTGCGGAGCGCGGGAAGGGTGGCGCAGGAGGGCGCGGCAGAGCCGGTAGGGTCTCCGGGGGCTCCGGCGGCAGCGGAGCCCCCGTGGGCTGCGGGGCCTGTGGACAACTGGCGCCGCCCCTTCTCCCCGTCGGCTACCCTCCCGGTTCGGGGGCCCACGGACCCAGGGGAGGCCGAGCTCTCGCGCGCCCGCTCGGGTGCCGGCCCGCCCCCGTTGCAGGCGGCCAGGGACAGGACCAGCACGAGCCCGGCCGCCGGGAGGTGGCGACGGGTCAGGCCTCTACCTCCCGGCCGTCCTCGGACCAGAGGGTGTGGAAGGTGCCCGGACGGTCGACGCGCCTGTACGTGTGGGCGCCGAAGAAGTCCCGCTGGGCCTGGAGGAGGTTGGCCGGGCCGCGCTCGCGCCGGAAGCCGTCGTAGTAGGCCAGGGACGAGGCGAACGCCGGGGTGGGCACGCCCAGCTCGACGGCGGTGGCCGCGACCCGCCGCCAGGCGTCCTGGGCCTCGCCGACGGCGTCGCGGAAGTACTCGGCGAAGAGCAGGTTGCGCAGGCCGGGGTCGGCCGCGTAGGCCTCGCGGATGCGGTCCAGGAACCGGGCCCGGATGATGCAGCCGCCCCGCCAGATGGTGGCCAGGCCGCCCAGCTCGACGTTCCAGTCGTTGGCCTCGGAGGCGGCCGCGATCTGCTCGAACCCCTGGGCGTAGGCGACCACCTTGGAGGCGTAGAGGGCGTCGCGGACGTCGTCGACGAAGGCGCCGGCGCGGCCGGCGTCCAGGCGGCCCGACGGGCCGGGAAGCACCTTGGCCGCGGCCGTGCGCTGCTCCTTCTGGGACGACAGGACCCGGGCGAACACCGCCTCGGTGATCCCGGTGACGGGCACGCCCAGCTCCAGGGCCGACAGCACGGTCCAGCGGCCGGTGCCCTTCTGCTCGGCCTGGTCGAGGATCACGTCGACCAGCGGCTGGCCGGTGGCCTGGTCGACCTGGCGCAGCACCTTGGCGGTGATCTCGATCAGGAACGAGTCCAGGTCGCCGGCGTTCCAGCCCTCGAACACCTCGGCGAGCTCGGCCGCGCCCATGCCGACGCCCCGGCCGAGCAGGTCGTAGGCCTCGGCGATCAGCTGCATGTCGGCGTACTCGATGCCGTTGTGGACCATCTTGACGTAGTGGCCGGCCCCGCCCGGGCCGACCAGCCGGCAGCAGGGAACGCCGTCGACCTGGGCCGCGATGGTGGTCAGGAGCCGCTCGACCAGGCCATAGGCCTCCGGGCTGCCCCCGGGCATGATGCTGGGCCCGTTGAGGGCCCCCTCCTCACCGCCCGAGACGCCGGTGCCGAGGAAGCGCAGGCCCCGGGAGGCCATGGCCTGCTCGCGGCGGACGGTGTCCTCGAAGTAGCTGTTGCCGCCGTCGATGAGGAGATCTCCCTGGTCAAGGTGGCCGGCCAGCTCCTCGAGGACGGCGTCGACGGCCGGGCCGGCCTTGACCATGACCAGGATGCGGCGGGGCGGGGCCAGGGCGGCCACGAACTCCTCGGTCGAGAAGGTCCCGACCAGCTCACCCTCGTCCCCGTGGCGCTCCAGCAGCTCCTGGGTCCGGCTCGCGGTCCGGTTGTGGACGGCCACCGGGAACCCGTTGCCGGCCGCGTTGCGGGCCAGGTTCGCCCCCATGGTGGCCAGGCCGGTGACGCCCAGCTCGCAGTGTCCAGCCATCGGGGCCTCCTTCACCCTCGGCGCCTGCCGTGCAGGCACGCTACCGCAACGGCGCCCGGCGTGGCAGTGGCGGGATCAGGGGTTGGCGGTGGCCGAGCTGAGCCAGGCCAGGTAGCCGGGGCTGCCGTTGTCGACCGGGAGGGCGGTCAGCTCCGGGGTCTCGTAGCCGTGGTTGGTCTCGATGTGGGCGGCCAGGGCGTCGAAGCGGGCCCCGGTGGTCTTGATCAGGCACAGCCACTCCTCGGCGGTCTCGATCGCCCCCTGCCAGCGGTAGGTGCTGGAGATCGGGCCGAGGACCTGGACGCAGGCGGCCAGGCGCCGCTCGACCAGGTCGCGGGCCAGCCGTTCGGCGTCCTCGCGGGCGTCGGTGGTGGTCATCGCCATCAGGTACCGGTCGGGCACTTGGCAGTCACCTCATCAGGTCGATTCGGGCCGGGGGATCGTACGGCTTGGGACGCGGCGGGCCAGCATCGCCGCCAGGAGGGCGACGGCGGCGGTCAGGGCGAAGGCGCCGGCGATGCCGGCCCCGGGCGGCCAGCCGCCCGCCGCCCCGGCCGCGACCAAGACCCCGCCCAGACCGGCCCCCAGGGCCACCCCGAGGGTCTCGACCAGCTGCATGGAGGCGCTGGCGGCTCCCTCCTGGCCGGGCGGGGCCTCGCCGAGCACGATCAGCGAGATCGGCGAGTAGGCCAGGCCGATGCCGAAGCCGCCGACCGCCCAGCCGGCCACCCCGACCGCCACCGGCACCGCCGGGGACAGAGCGGCGATCTCGCAGACGATGCCGGCGGCGACGATCAGGAACCCGGCCCGGATCAGCCGCCGGCCCGGCCAACTGGCCGCCTTGCGCTCCTGCACCCAGGAGGCGGCCGTCCAGGCCAGGGTCGCGGCGGTCACGGCCACGCCGGCCACCACCGTGCTCTGGCCCCTGACCGAGGTCATGGCCAGGGGCACGTAGGTGTCGGCACCGAAGAAGGTGAAGGTCAGCAGGCTCCGCGACAGCACCGCCACCGGCAGGCCCCGCCGGGCGGTGAGCGTCCCCGGCGGGAGCAGGCCACGCAGCGGGACCAGGCCGACGGCCAGGCCGGCGGCGACCAGCAGGGCCCCGGTCAGGAGCGAGCGGCTGGTCAGGCCGGCCAGGACCAGCCCGGCCCCGGCGGCCACCGCGACGGCCCGGGGCAACCGGCCCCGCTGGGCCGTCGGCTCCTCTGGCGGGCCCAGGCGGCGCAGCGGCGGCCAGGCCAGGACGGCCGAGGCCAGCACCAGCGGCAGCAGGCCGAGGAACACCCAGCGCCAGCCGACGCTGGCCGCGACCAGGGCCGAGACGGCCGGCCCGATCAGGCCGGGCACGACCCAGGCGGTGGAGAGGACGGCGAACACCCGCGGCCGCAGCGCCTCCGGGTAGCTGCGGCCGATGGCGGCGTAGGCGACCGCCGGGATCGCCCCCGCCCCCAGGCCCTGGAGGCCACGGGCCAGGACCAGCACCAGCATGCTGGGGGCGAGGCCGCCGATGGTCAGGCCGGCCACGAACACCAGCACGCCGGCCACGAACGGCGGGCCCGGGCCGCGCCGGTCGGCCTGGCCGCCCGCGACCACGATCCCGACCAGCAGGCCGAGCTGGAAGGCGCTGGTCACCCAGCCGTACAGGCTGATGCCCTGGAGGTCGTCCTTGATGGCGGGCAGGATGGTGATGACGGCCAGGGCCTCGAAGGCGACCAGGGTGATGGTCAGGACCAGGCCGATGGTGAGCCCGCGCCGGGCCGGCGTCATCAGCCCGGCCGGCCGCTGCGACGACCGCTTCATGGTTGGCCCACACGGTCATGCTACCGGCGCCCGGCCGGCCCACTCGGCCGGCTTGACAGACAACCGGCGGATTTGGAAGGGTACGGCCGTCGTCGGCCACCCCCCCAATCCCCCATTGGGCCAACGGCACGGAAGTGGCGCCCCCGAGCCCCGCGTTCGTCGGACCGCTGCTTTGGTGACGCCCTGGCCCGCTTCCCCTGAGAGGCTCGCCAGCTTGCGCAACCACCAACCGGCACCACGCGGCTCCAGGGCTCGCCCCAG
The DNA here is from genome assembly GCA_036259695.1 of Actinomycetes bacterium. GTDB lineage: Bacteria > Actinomycetota > CALGFH01 > CALGFH01 > CALGFH01 > CALGFH01. The sequence goes on from DATABK010000399.1 coordinate 6,071, forward strand.
GCACGCCCGGGCCAGCGCGCCGTGGCGCGGCAACCTCAAGATGGCCGGCCTGATCGTGCTCCCGCTGCTGCTGGCCTGGGCCCTGCTCCCGGCCAGCGCCAAGCCGGGCGCCGGACGTCCGTTGGGCCAGGACCGGGCCGCAGCGGCCGCGCCGGCGCCCGAGCTGGCCAAGGCGGCCGAGACGCCCAGGACGACTCGGCGGCCGGTCCGCCCGACCACGACCACGAGGGCCGCCACCACCACGACCAAGGCGACGACCACCACCACCAGGCCGGCCCCCCGCCCGACGGCCGCCCCGACGACCCGGCCGGCCCCGGCCGGCAACCAGAGCACCGCCCAGAAGCTGGCCAGCGACCTGTTCGAGCGGCTCAACGCCGAGCGCCGGGCCAGAGGCCTGGCCGCCCTCGACTGGGACGGCGACCTGGCCCGCGTCGCCGGCGACTGGTCGGCCGAGATGGCCAGCAGCGGCAACTTCCGCCACCGTGACCTGGGCGCGGCCGGCGGCCTGTCCGGCATGAGCAAGTTCTCGGCCCTCGGCGAGAACATCGCCTGGGTCGAGGGCTATCCGAACATGGGCAACCAGCTCCACGTCGGCTGGATGCGCTCGGAGGGGCACCGGGCCAACATGCTCCAGCGGGGCTTCGACAGGGTCGGGATCGGGGTCGTCTGCTCGGGCGGCCGGGCCTGGGCGACCCAGAACTTCGGCCGCCTGGACAGCTCCAGCGCCCCCTCGATGGGGTCGAGCACCCCGGCCGAGGAGCCGATCGTGGCCACTCGGAACGACGGCGTGCGCTGCTGACCGTCCCGGAGGTTTCGCCGCCCACGGCACTCGTGGTCAGATGGGATGATCAACACAAGGAACGACCGAGGCGGTGCGGGCATGCTCAAGGCATGGGTGCTGATCCAGACGGAGGTGGGCAGGGCCGGCGAGGTCGCGGCCGCCGTGGCCGCCATCGACGGGGTCGAGCTGTCCGAGGTGACCGCCGGCCCGTTCGACGTCATCGCCAAGGTCCAGGCGCCCAACCTCGACGCCCTGGGCAAGCTGATCGTCAGCCGCGTCCAGGCCGTTCCCGGCACCCTGCGCACCCTCACCTGCCCGCGTCCCGGGCCTGACCGCCCGGCCGCCTAGGTCGCGCCATGGGCGAGCAGGCGCCGCCGCTGCACCCGGAGCTCCAGCCGCTGGCCGGCCTGCTCGGGACCTGGCGGGGCGAGGGCGCCGGCGAGTACCCGACCATCTCGCCGTTCCGCTACGGCGAGGAGGTGCGCTTCTGGCACGTCGGCAAGCCGTTCCTGGCCTATGCCCAGCGGACCTGGGCCCTGGACGACGGCCGGCCACTGCACGCCGAGACCGGCTACTGGCGGGTCAAGCCAGGCGACGCCGTCGAGCTCGTGCTCGCCCACCCCACCGGCATCGTCGAGGTCCAGGAGGGCCACCTGGACGGCGGCCGGATCGAGCTGCGCAGCACCACCATGGCCAGGACGGCCACTGCCAAGGAGGTCGAGGCCCTGCACCGCCACCTCGTCCTGGACGGCGACCGGCTCAGCTACACCATCGACATGGCCGCCGTCGGCCAGCCCCTCCAGCACCACCTGGCCGCCGAGCTCCACCGGGTGGGCTGACCTCGGCGCCGGTCAGCCGTCCATGCGCTCGGGGACGGCCAGGCCGAGCCGCCGGAGTCGCCGCGGGTCGGCCAGGATGTCGATCTCGGCGATCCGCCCGTCCCTGACGGTGAAGCCGAGGACCGAGTACGGCCGCCCGTCGGGCGCCGCGACCAGGCCGGCGGCCCCGTTCACGAGCACCGGCCGGGCGTGGCCGGCCAGCCAGGCGAAGCCGAGGGCTGAGCTGGCCACCGCCGGCGCCCCGCGGACCTCGCGGGACGCGCCCGCCTGCTCGGCCCGGAGGACGACGTCGGGGTCGAGCACCGCCACCAGGGCGTCGAAGTCGCCGTCGCGGGCGGCGGCCAGGAAGGCGTCGACGACCTCGCGCTGCTCGGCCAGGTCCGCGTCCGGCACCTGGTTCTGCGACCGCACGCGCCGGCGCGCGCGGCTGGCGAGCTGGCGCGCGGCGTCGGGCGAGCGGTCGACGATGCGGGCGATGTCGTCGAACGGCACCCCGAACATGTCGTGCAGCACGAACGCCAGCCGCTCGGCCGGGCTCAGCGTCTCCAGGACCACGAGCAGGGCGAGGCCGACCGAGTCGGCCAGCAGCGCCTCGTGCTCGGGGTCCGTGCCGTCGAGGCGGTCGACGATCGGCTCCGGCACGTGCACCGCGTCGAGAGAGTCCTCACGCCGCGAGCGGCGGGAGCGAAGCATGTTCAGCGATACGCGTCCCACCACCGTCGTCAGCCAGCCACCGAGGTTCTCGATCTCC
>DATABK010000400.1:0-12348 GCA_036259695.1 Actinomycetes bacterium
CCGCCGGGTCGGCCTCGGCCCCCTCGACGACCAGGACCGGGCCGTCCCCGAGGCCCCGGACGACACGGCCCGGGGGCAGCGCGTACGGCCAGCGGCCGGCGAGCAGCCCGGCCGACACCGCCAGCAGCCGCTCCAGGGTCCCGGCATCGGCCACCGGGCCCTCGAACGGCCGCCCGGCCAGCTCGCCCCGGTCCAGCAGCGGCCCCAGCACCCTCCCGGCCAGGTTGGCCGGCCCCGGCTCCAGCTGGCACAGCAGCCCCGCCCGGACCGCGTAGGCCCCGGCCGAGTCCCAGGTCCCGGCCGGGTCGCGAGCCACCCGGGTCCCGTCCAGGCGGAGCGGGAAGGAGGTCGGCCCGGGCATCAGGCCGGCGGCCATGGGCGCGCCTGTCTGGTCGAGGAAGCCGGCCAGGGCGGCCAGGTCGGCCGGGGTGACGACGTGGTCGGCGGCGGTGACCAGCACCGGGTCGTCGCCGTGGCCGAGGCGGCCCAGGCGGGCGGCGTTGACCAGGCCGCCGCCGGTCCCGAGGAGAGTGGGCTCGACGAGCACCTCGATCCCGGGCCGGCCGGCGAGCTGGGCGGCCAGCAGCTCGGCGCCGTGGTGGGCGTTGACCACGACCCGGCTCGCGCCAGCGGCCTGGAGGGCCTCGACGGCCAGGTCGACCAGCGGCCGGCCGGCCGGGGCGAGGAGCGGCTTGGGGGTGACCCGGGTGAGGGGAAGGAGCCGGGTCCCGGCGCCCGCGGCCAGGCAGAAGCCGATCACCGGGGCGGCGCGTCGGCTGCGATCCCGCCCCAGCCCGGCCCCGGGCCGAGCCGGCCCAGCAGCTCCTCGACCGCCGGGGCCGGGTCGCCCTCCAGGACGAGGGCCGGGAGGTCGAGCGAGGCCGGGTCGGCGGGCGGGGTGACGAGCAGGGCCCGCCAGGCCCAGGGCTGGTCGGCGGCGGCCCGCCCGGCCAGCCAGGCCAGCTCGCCCAGCCCGACCAGCAGCGGCCGGCCGAGCCCGGCCCGGGTGCGGACCTGGTCGAGGTCGTCGACCAGGTCGAGGTGCCGCGGGTCGTCGGGGGCCGCCCCCCATCCGGGCCGCCCCCGCAGGTCGGGCACGACCACCCGCCCGAACCGGGTCAGGAACGGCGGGCCCGGGGTCGGATCCGGCTGGAGGACCAGGAACGTCCAGGGACCCTCGCCCGGGAGCTCGGTGACCGGGACCTGGGTGCCGTCGGCCAGGAGGAGGAGCACGGCGGTCAGGCCGGGGTGGTGAGGAACCAGTCCTCGGGGACGTGGTAGCGGGGGCCCTGGTCGGTCTGCTCGACGATCACGTCCGGCGGCAGGGCGGCGACCCCGAGGAGCCCGAGGACCCCTTCGTGGGCGGCCGCCGCCAGCCGGACGACCCCGGCGGGGCCGCCGGCGCCGTAGCCCTCGCCCTCACGCAGCCCGGTGGCCTCGCGGAGCTGGCCGATGCGCTCGACCCCGACGACCTCGCGGAGCTCGGCCAGGTCGACCGGCGGCGCCTCCAGCCACTCCGGGCTGGCCCCGAAGGCGTCCTGGAACCCCTCACTGGCCAGGCGGAGCAGGACGGTGATGCGAACCGCGGGCGACACCGGCGGGTTGCTCGGCAGGTCCATGCCCAGCAGCTTGCCACAACCGGGTGGAACCTCGTCCGCTCCCGGCGCGTGTTGTGTCAGGAGCGCGACAGACGTCGGGGATGAGAGGCGCGATGATCGGCCCGGAGGTGGTCCTTACCAATGACCCGCCGCAGGTTCGCACTCGCCGTGGCCCTACCTCTCGCCCTTGCCGCCGTGCTCGCCGGCTGCCGGGCCGGAGGTGCCGATGAGCCGGTCCCGCCCGGCCCGGTCCCGACCCGGACCGGTCCCCCGCCGACCCTGAGCCCGGCCACCACCCTGATCGGGGCCCAGCCTCGGATGGTCCGCGTCGTCGACGGCTACGACGTGTTCGAGGTCAGCCCCCAGCAGTACGAGCTCATCGGGAAGCGCCTGGTTCAGGTGCTGCATCGCGAGGGCCTCTGGGACCAGGGCGTCCGCTTCGGTGCCAACGCCGACCCGGCCAATGGCCGGTACGTGGTCCTCATCAAGCCCGGCCTCTCCCAGCTCAGCACCCGCCAGATCCTCAACCGGCTGCTGGGGGTGTACTGAGCGGAGTGCAGGGGGAGCCGGCCTGTAAGCCGGCTTCTGTGCCCCGGGTTGCCCCGGGGTGGCGGCCATCCATCTGGGACCGGCGTTGCCGCCGGCCTCGTGCGGTCCACCAGGGGACTCGGCCGGGCCAGCCTCCAGGCCGCGTCTCCGCGACCGTGCGTCCCCTATTCGACCTTGCTCCGGGTGGGGTTTACCGAGCCGGCCGGTCACCCGGCCGCTGGTGCGCTCTTACCGCACCGTTTCACCCTTGCCGTCCCGCTGGCGCGGGAAGGCGGTCTGCTCTCTGTGGCACTGTCCTGCGGGTCGCCCCGACTGGCTGTTGGCCAGCACCCTGCCCTGTGGAGGCCGGACTTTCCTCGACCCCGGCGAACCGGGGCCGCGGCCGCCCAGCCGGCTCCTCCTGCACCCCAAGTATGCCACCCGATAGAGGCCCGGCGGGGGCATACTGGGAGCATGGTTCCCATCCTGGCCATCGCGTTCATCCTCGTCCCACTGGCCGAGCTGGCCGTGCTGATCGCCGTCGGCGACGTCATCGGGCTGGTGCCGACGCTGGTGCTGCTGCTGGTCGTCAGCGTGGCCGGGGCCTGGCTGGCCAAGCGGGAGGGGCTGGCCGCCTGGCGGCGGTTCCAGCTCGCCCTGGCCAGCGGCCGCGTGCCGACCGTCGAGGTCGCCGACGGGGCGATGATCCTGCTCGCCGGGGCGCTGCTGCTGACCCCGGGGTTCCTCAGCGACGTGGTCGGGATCCTGCTCCTGCTGCCCCCGACCCGGGCCATGGCCCGGCGGCTGGCCCCCCGCCTGTACGCGCGCCGCCTGCGCCGCCGCGGTGGCCGCCGGGTCGTGATCGTCGACGGCACCGCCCGGCCGGCCGGCTCGACCCGGGCCACCTGGGGCACGCCCGAGGTCGACCGCCCGGCGGTCCCGCCGGACCGCGACCCGTACGCCTGACGCCACCGGGCGCGCCATGCCGGCGCCCCTGTGGATGATTCAGCCGCCGTTCAGCTTCAACGAGGAAGGATCGTCTCCGCCGCGGAGGGAGCGCGAGAAGGGACGAGCATGCGGGTGCTGGTGGTGGAGGACGAACGGCGGCTGGCCGCCGGGCTCCGCAACGGGCTGGCCGCTGATGGGTTCGCGGTCGACGTCGCCCTGGACGGCACCGACGGGCTGTGGATGGCCCGCGAGCACCCCTACGACGTGATCGTCCTGGACATCATGCTGCCCGGGATCAACGGCTACCGGCTCTGCTCGACCCTCCGCCGGGAGGGGAACTGGACCCCGATCCTGATGCTGACGGCCAAGGAGGGCGAGTGGGACGAGGTCGAAGCGCTCGACGACGGCGCCGACGACTACCTGACCAAGCCATTCTCCTACGCAGTGCTCCTGGCCCGGCTGCGGGCGCTGCTGCGCCGAGGTGCCCGTGAGCGCCCGGCCGTGCTCGAGGCCGGCGACCTGCGCCTCGACCCCGCGGCCAGGCGGACCTGGCGGGGCGAGGTCGAGGTCGAGCTGACCGCCCGCGAGCTCGCCCTGCTGGAATTTCTGCTCCGCCGCAAGGGCGAGGCCGTGCCCAAGCGGGAGATCCTCCAGCACGTCTGGGACGACGAGTTCGAGGGCGACCCCAACATCGTCGAGGTCTACGTGCGCCACCTCCGCAACAAGCTCGACCGGCCGTTCGGCCGGTCGTCCATCCAGACCGTGCGCGGAACCGGGTACCGGCTGGTGTCCGATGGCGGCTGAGCACCCGCGGCTGCGAGGGTGGCTGGGGACGGTCCGGGTCCGGACGACCCTCGTGGCGGTGGCGGTGGCCGGGCTGGCCATGGCCGTCGGTGCCCTGGTCCTGGTGGCTGTGCTCCGGGACACGCTCACCCGGGAGGTGGGGACCGCAGCCCGGCTCCGGGCCCAGGACGTGGCCTCGGCGCTGGCCTCGGACCCCACCGGCCGGGGATCGCTGGCCGTCGACGACCCCGAGGAGTGGATCATCCAGGTCCTGGACCAGGGCGGCCGCGTGGTCGCGGCCAGCGAGAACGCCCAGGCACTGGCCCCGGTGGCCCGGTTGCCGCCCGGCGAGTCGGCCGAGGTCGAGGCCCCGGCCGGCGGGCCGGTCGAGGAGGGCGAGTTCCTCGCCGTGGCCACCGGCGCCGACACCCCGCTGGGGCCGCGCACGGTGGTGGTCGCCCGCTCGACCGAGACCGTGACCGAGGCGACCGCGGCCGTCGCCGGCCTGCTGGCGATCGGGCTGCCGCTGCTGCTGGCGGTGGTGGCGGTGACGACCTGGGTGGTGGTCGGGCGGGCGCTGGCCCCGGTGGAGGCGATCCGGTCCGAGGTCGACGCCATCTCCGCCACCGCCCTGCACCGGCGGGTCCCCGACCCGCCGGCCGACGACGAGATCGGCCGCCTCGCCCGGACCATGAACCGCATGCTGGAGCGGTTGGAGCGGGCCCAGGCCCGGCAGCGGCGGCTGGTCTCGGACGCCTCCCACGAGCTCCGGTCCCCGGTGGCCGCCATCCGCCAGCACGCCGAGGTGGCCCTGGCCCACCCGGACCGGACGACCACGTCCGAGCTGGCCGAGACGGTGCTGGTCGAGGACCTCCGGCTGCAGCGGCTGGCCGAGGACCTGCTCCTGCTGACCCGGGCCGACGAGCACACCCTTGGGCTCCGGAGGCGCCCGGTCGACCTCGATGACCTGGTGTTCGACGAGGCCAGGCGACTACGGGGCGTCTCCGGGCTGCGGGTCGACACCACCGCCGTGTCGGCCGGCCGGGTCGACGGCGACGCCGCCGGCCTGCGACGAGTGCTCCGCAACCTGGGCGACAACGCCGTCCGCCACGCCGGCACCCAGGTCGCCTTCTCGGTCGCCGAGCGCGACGGCGTGGTCCGCCTGCGGGTCGACGACGACGGCCCCGGCATCCCCGAGGCCGACCGGAAGCGGGTGTTCGAGCGGTTCGTGCGCCTCGACCACGCCCGCGCCCGCGACGACGGGGGCAGCGGCCTCGGCCTGGCCATCGTGGCCGAGCTGGTCGCCGCCCACGGCGGCACGGTGGCCATCACCCCCAGCCCCATCGGCGGCACCCGGGTCGAGGTCACCCTCCCCCGCCTCCCCGACCCGGGTGGCTGAAGTCGGCTTCAGGGGCGTTCAGCTTCCGCTCAGGGTGGCTCGCTCATCCTGCCCGGGACACAACTCCACGACCAGGAGGCACAGCAGATGCAGCGCAGGACCAGATGGATCGTCGGGGCCGGGGTGTTCGCCGCGGTCATGCTGGGCGGGGTCGCGGCCGCGACCGGCGGCGACGACGACCAGGAGCTGACCGGCTCGACCCGCGACCGGGCGGTGGAGGCCGCCCTGGCCGCCACCGGCGGCGGGACCGTGCTGGAGACCGAGGCCGGCGACGACGGGGCCGCCTACGGCGTCGAGATCCGCCTCGCCGACGGCCGCCAGGTCGAGGTCAACCTCGACGAGAGCTTCAAGGTTGTCGGCCAGGAAGCCGACGAGGACACGCCCGGGGAGAGCGACTGACCATAGCCCCCAGTCGCCCTGCGACTCGCCCTCTCGGCGGCCACGGGGGCCCTAGGACAGCCGGAGCTGCTCCGGGTCGAGGGCCCCCTGGCCCGGCCTCTCCACCCGGCCCTGGTCATCCATCGCCCGGTTGGCCAGGGCGTCGGCGTGGCGGTTGCGTTCGCGGGGGACGTGCTCCCAGGTCACGCGGTCGAAGGTGCGGGCCAGGCGGGCGGTCTCCTCGGAGAGGGGGCGGAGGGCCGCGTTCTTCACCTTCCAGAGGCCCTTCTGCTGGTTGACCACCAGGAGGGAGTCGGCGCGGACGCGGACGCGGCGGGCGCCGAGCTCCTTGGCGCGGCGCAGGCCGGCGATCACGCCGTGGTACTCGGCCACGTTGTTGGTCGCCCAGCCGATGCCCTGCGCCTCCTCGGCCAGGACCTGGCCGTCGGGGGTGGCGACCACCGCGCCGTACCCGGCCGGGCCCGGGTTGCCCCGGGCGCCGCCGTCGGCCCAGACGACCACGTCGGTAGCTGAACTCACCGGGGCACCCCCTCGGGGTGGCCCGGACCCCTCCGGCCCCTCCCCGGCCGGGGTCACCCGACCACCAGGATGCGGCGGCAGTTCTCGCAGCGCTTGATCTCCTCGGGCGGGAGCTTGCGCAGGGCGGCCAGTTCGACCGGGGAGATCGACACCCGGCAGCCCTGGCAGGTGTTGCCGACCAGGGCGGCGGCGCCGATCCCGCCCTGCCGGGACCGGATCTGGTCGTAGAGGGCGCCCAGCTCCTCGTTGATGCCGGGGGCGATCTTCTCGCGGGCCCGGCGCTCGGCCTCCAGCTCCCGGTCGAGCTCGACCAGGGCGGCGTCGCGGGCCGTGGTGACCTCCGCCTGCTCGGCCGTGAAGCCCTCGCGGCGGGAGGCCAGCTCGGCCAGCTCGCCTTCCAGGGTCTCGCGCTGCTCCATCAGCTCCAGCAGCTCGTCCTCGAGCGTGCCCTGGCGCCGCTTGAGGCCGGCCACTTCCTCCTGGATGGCGGTCAGCTCCTTGGGGCTGGTCACCCTGCCCGAGGCGGCCCGGGCCTCCTCGGTGCGGGCCTTGGCGGTGACGGTGTCGATCTCGTGCTCCAGGCGGGCCTGGTTGCGCTGGACGGTGGCCAGGGTGCCCTCGCGCTCGGCGGTGAGCTGGCCGACGGCGGCCAGGGCGTCGCCCAGCTCGGCCAGCTTGGCGTCCTCGGGCAGGGAGGCGCGCCGGTGCTCGAGGCGGTCGATCGCCGAGTCGTGGGCCTGGAGCTGGAGCAGGGCGTGTTGCTCGGCGATCGGCGCCTGCATCAGTAGGCCCTGGCCACGAGGACGGTGTGCCGCGCCGGGGCTCCGTCGACCAGGCAGGGGGCATCGGGCGGCGGCTCGTCGAGGATCACCCGGATGGTCGCCCCGGTGCCGTCGCCGAGGGTCTCCTCGCAGGCCGGGGAGCCGCACCAGGCCAGCCGGAAGAAGCCCCCGCCGCCGACCCGCTCGCGGAACTCCCCCAGGTCGTCGACCGGGTAGGTGTGGGCCTCGCGGTCGGCCAGGGACTCGGCGTGGAGGCCGCGCTGGAGCTCGTCCAGCAGCTCCCGGGCCGCCCTCGCCACCCCGTCGATCGGCACCGGGCTCTTGGCCCGGCTGTCCCGGCGGACCAGGGTGGCCTGGCCGGCGGCCAGCTCCCGGGCCCCGAGCTCCACCCGGACGGGCACGCCCTTCAGCTCCCAGTCGACCGACCGGCGGCCGAACGACAGGTGGAACCGGCGGTCGACGTGGGCCCGGACCCCCTGGGCGTGCAGCTCCTCGGCCAGCTTGTCGACGGTCCGCTCGACCTCGCCCTCGGCCAGGGGCAGCAGCACCACCTGGTGAGGGGCGATGGCCGGGGGCAGGCGCAGGCCGTGGTCGTCGCCGTGGGTCATGATCACCCCGCCGAGCATGCGGGTGGAGCTGCCCCAGGAGGTGGTGGCCACGTACTCGCGCCGGCCCTCGGCCGACAGGTACTGGATGTCGAAGGCGCGGGCGAAGTTGTGCCCGAGGTTGTGGCTGGTCCCCATCTGGAGGGCCTTGCCGTCGCGCATCAGGCCCTCGCAGGTGTAGGTGCGGTCGGCCCCGGCGAACCGCTCGGCGGCCGACTTCTCCCCCGTGACCACGGCCACGGCCAGGGTGTCCTCCATGAAGGCCCGGTACACCTCCAGGGCGAGCATGGTCTCGGCCTGGGCGTCCTCGTAGGTGGCGTGGGCGGTGTGACCCTCCTGCCAGAGGAACTCGGTGGTGCGCAGGAACAGTCGCGGCCGCAGCTCCCAGCGGACCACGTTGGCCCACTGGTTGAGCAGCAGGGGCAGGTCCCGGTGGGACTGGATCCACTTGGCGAACAGGTGGTTGATGACCGTCTCGGAGGCCGGCCGGACCACCAGCGGCTCGGCCAGCTCCTCCCCGCCGCCGTGGGTGACCACCGCCAGCTCGGGCGAGAACCCCTCGACGTGATCCTTCTCCTTCTCCAGGAAGCTCATGGGGATGAACAGCGGGAAGTAGGCGTTCTGGACCCCGGTGGCCTTGATCCGCCGGTCCATGTCGGCCTGCATGAGCTCCCAGATGGCGAACGCCCACGGTCGGATGACCATGCTCCCCCGGGCCGGGCCGTTCTCGGCCAGCTCGGCCCGAGCGACGACGTCCTGGTACCACTGGGGGAAGTCCTTCCCCTGGGGGGTGAGCACGGCCTCCTTGGCCACGATGGGTTGCGCCTCCTCCTGGCTCGACGGGTTCGAGCAGCAGCGTACTCAGGCCGGGCGACCTGGGCAAAGCGGTTTGACCGGCCCGCGGCGTAGGCCGGCGGCGCACGAGAACTAGCCACCAGGGACCACGTGATCTACGAGGTTCTACCCATGCTCGATCCGGCCGGCATCTGTACGGTTTTGATCGAGCAATTCGCTCTAATTTGTACTATCGAGCAAATTGCACCAATGTCCCATGGCAGCACCATCCGGGGGGGTGGCCAGTGGTCGCGCGGAAGCAGGCGCAGAATCCGAGGGAAATTCGGCTGGACGATCCGGCGGCCACCGTACCGCCGCTGCCGTCCGGCAACGCCCTCGAACGCTACCGCCAGATCAGCCGCGGCCTCATGGCCACCGACGCCGCCTGCCTGGTCATTGCCCTGCTGATCGGCTACTACCTGCGGTACGACAACCGGCCCATGCCGCTCGGGGAGTCGCTCACCGTCCTCGTCGCGCCGCTGCTGTGGCTGCCGGCATTTCAGGCATTCGGACTGTACGCGCCCCAGCACCTCTCACCGCCCGAGGAATTCCGCCGCATCTTCGGCGCCGCCAGCGTCGGGATTGTGCTGCTGGTGGTGACCAGCTACTGGTCGCATTCCTCGTTCTCGCGGCTCTGGATGGGCGCCACCTGGGTCCTCGCGCTCGCCCTGGCGCTGGTCAGCCGCCGGGCCTGGCGGCACCACCAGCTGCGCCTGAAGCATCGGGGGCGGCTGTCGTTCCGGACCCTGATCGTCGGGACCAGCGCCGAGGCCGGCCGCCTGGCCCACGTTCTCGACAACCCCGGCTCCGGGTTCGTGCCCCTCGGCTATGTCCGCGGGTCCGACCCGGTCATCTGGGCCAACACCCTGCCCCTGCTCGGCGACCTCGAGCAGCTCCAGAGCCTGATCCGCAACCACGCCGCCGACTGCCTGTTCGTGGCCTCCTCGGCCCTGACCTTCGAGGACATCTCCTGGGTCGCCCAGGCGGCCCGCAAGGAGGGCGTCGAGGTCCGGATCTCGGCCAACCTGCCCCGGATGCTGACCTCGCGGCTGTGCTTCCAGACGGTCGGGTCGACGATCGCCATCTCGCTGCGGCCGGTGCGCCTCAACGGCCGCCAGCGGCTCCTCAAGCGCGGCTTCGACCTGGTGGCGGCCGCGCTCGGGCTGATCCTGACCGCGCCCCTGCTGGCCGTCATCGCCCTGGCCGTCCGGCTGACCTCGCCCGGCCCGGTGTTCTTCCGCCAGGAGCGGGTCACCAAGGACGGCAAGGTCTTCCAGATGCACAAGTTCCGGACCATGCGCCCCGGCGCCGACCAGGCCGTCGACACCAGCGCCCCGTTCTTCAAGATGACCGCCGACCCGCGCCTGACCCCGGTGGGACGGTTCATCCGCCGGGCCAGCCTGGACGAGCTCCCCCAGCTGTGGGACGTCCTGGTCGGGCACATGAGCATGGTCGGCCCCCGGCCCCTGCCCGCCGACCAGGTCGCGGCCAACGTGGAGCTGCTCGGGGAGCGCCACGAGGTCCCGGCCGGCGTCACCGGCTGGTGGCAGGTCAACGGCCGCAGCTCGCTCAGCCCGGAGGCGGCGGTCGCCCTCGACCGCTTCTACATCGAGAACTGGTCCCTCGCCCTGGACCTCTACATCCTGCTCAAGACCTTCGGGGCGGTCGCGGGCGGCAAGGGCGCCGTCTGAGCATGGTCGACCGCCTGCTCAAGCCCGAGCCCCTGCAGTCTCGGCGCATCCTCCGGACACGGGTCGACGCGACCAGCTACCGGCACGCCACCGACCAGGTCCTGGACTGGGCCGCCGCCGGCGAGTCGCGCTATGTCTGCGTGGCCACGGTCAACAACCTGATCGAGGGCGTCGACGACCCCGGCTACAACGGCCTCATGGAACAGGCCGACCTGGTCACCCCGGACGGCATGCCGCTGGTGTGGGGGCTGCGGCTGCTCGGGGTGCCGGACGCCTCCCGGGTCTACGGGCCCGACCTGACCCCGCTGGTGTGCGAGGTCGCCGCCCGCCGCGGCATCCCGGTCGGCTTCTACGGCGGCCAGGACGACGTCCTCGACGACCTGGCCGCCGCCCTGACCGCCCGCTACCCGGGGCTGCGGATCGCCTACCGCTGGAGCCCGCCGTTCCGGCCCCTGACCGCCGAGGAGGAGGCCCGGGTCACCGACGAGCTGGTCCGCTCCGGCACCAGGGTCCTGTTCGTGGGCCTGGGGACGCCCAAGCAGGAGCGGTGGATGGCCGCCCACAAGGGCCTGCCCATGGTCATGCTCGGCGTCGGGGCCGCCTTCGACTTCCTCTCCGGCCGCAAGCGCCAGGCCCCGCCGGCCCTCCAGCGACTCGGCCTGGAGTGGCTGTACCGCCTGGTCCACGAGCCGCGCCGGCTCTGGAAGCGCTACCTGTACCGCAACCCCAGGTTCGTGGCCCTGTTCTGTGCCCAACTGCTACGCCAACGAGGAATCCGGAGGAGCACACGATGACACAGAGGACCGCCCTGGTGACCGGCGCCGGTGGGTTCATCGGCCACCACCTGGTCAAGTACCTGCAGGGGCTCGGCTACCAGGTCCGCGGGGCCGACATCAAGGCGCCCGAGTACGAGGAGACCACCGCCGAGGAGTTCGAGCTGGTCGACCTGCGCGAGTGGGAGAACTGCCTGAAGGTCACCCGCGACGTCGACGAGGTCTACCAGCTGGCCGCCGACATGGGCGGCATCGGCTACATCACCGCCTTCCACGCCGACATCGCCCGCAACAACGTGCTCATCAACGCCCACATGCTCCAGGCGGCGGCCGAGAACAAGGTGGCGCGGTACTTCTACTCCTCCTCGGCCTGCATCTACCCGATGTACCGTCAGGAGTCGCCGGACGTCACCCCGCTGAAGGAGGAGGACGCCTACCCGGCCGACCCCGAGGAGGGCTACGGCTGGGAGAAGCTGTACGCCGAGAAGCTCTGCCAGTACTACACCGAGGAAGGCAAGCTGGACACGCGGGTGGCTCGCTTCCACAACATCTACGGGCCGATCGGCACCTACGACGGCGGCCGGGAGAAGGCGCCCGCCGCCATCTGCCGCAAGGTCGCCCTGGCCGGCGACGGCGACCAGATCGAGGTCTGGGGCGACGGCGCCCAGACCCGCTCGTTCACCTACGTGGACGACTGCGTCGAGGGCATCCACCGGATCACCGCCTCCGACCACCACCTGCCGCTCAACCTCGGCACCGACCGGCTGGTCTCCATCGACGAGCTGGTCGAGCTGGTCGCCAAGGTGGCCGGCAAGACCATCAGGGTCCGCCACGACACCAGCAAGCCCCAGGGGGTCAGGGGCCGCAACAGCGACAACTCCCTGCTCCGCGAGATCCTCGGCTGGGAGCCGCAGACCTCCCTGGAGGACGGCCTGGCCCGCACCTACCACTGGATCGCCGCCCAGCTGCCGTCCGGGCGGGGGTGAGCGGCCATCAGGCTCCGGCACACCTCCACCATCCAGCGGCTGGCCGCCCTGGCCGGGCGGCGGGTCATGATCCTGCACACCCCGCCGGACACGGCCGCCTCCGGCCTGTCCGGCCTGGACGTCGACTGCGCCGTGGTCGGGCTGGACCGGCGCTGGCCGCTGCGGCTGCCTGACGGCTGGCGGCTCTGCCAGCTCCTCCACTACGACCTCAGGGGCTGGTACTGGGTCCTGGAGCGCGACGGCCAGGTCGTCTGCCTCGACACCGTCGACGACCCCAGGGGGCTGGGCCGCGACGGCTTCCCCACCGCCCGGTTCTCGGCCGGCCAGGACCTGACCGCCCCGGCCGAGGTCCAGGCCGCCTACCTGACGGCCAAGCGGGTCCGCAAGGGCGACCTGCGCGACGCCGAGTGGGCCCGGATCGGCCGCCTGGCCGGCGCCGCCCCCGGCCGCTACCGGGCCGCCCTGGCCGCGGTGGTCGGCGACCGGCTGGCCACCCGGCTGGC
>DATABK010000401.1:0-2687 GCA_036259695.1 Actinomycetes bacterium
TCAAGGACGAGGCGGTCCAGAAGACCGGCTCCTTCAAGGCCCGCGGGGCCCTCAACCGGCTGCTCACCCTGCCCGAGGAGGCCCGCCAGCGCGGGCTGGTGGCGGTCACCGCCGGCAACCACGGGGCCGCCGTGGCCTGGGCCGCCGCCCTCAGCGCCGCGCTGGCCGCCGGCCACCCGGTCCCGATCGTCGCCCGCTCGGTCGCCGACGGGCTCTGCGCCCCCTTCGCCGGCCCTCTGACCTTCCCCCTGTTCCGCGAGCTGGTCGACGAGGTCGTCCTGCTGTCCGAGGCCGAGCTCCTGGCCGGGGTCCGGTTCGTCATGGAGCGCATGAAGGTCGTGGTCGAGCCGGCCGGGGCCGCCACCATCGCCGCCCTCCTGGCCGGCAAGGCCGGCGACCTCACCGGCAAGCGCGTCGGCACCGTCCTCACCGGCGGCAACCTCGACCTCGGCGTGGTCGTCCCCCAGCTGCCGCCGGCGGACTGACCGGGCCGCGGAACCGCAAGAACTCCGTGGGGTTGACACCCTCCGATTCATGTGACCATATGGTCACATGAATGGCGACGGCACCGCGGCGGTCTGGAAGGCCCTGGCCGACCCGACCCGGCGGGCCATCCTCGACCTGCTGGCCGGCCGGGCCCGGACCACCGGCGAGCTCAGCGGGGCCTTTCCCGAGGTGTCGCGGTTCGCGGTCATGAAGCACCTGGGGGTGCTGGAGAACGCCGGGCTGGTGGTGGTGCGGCGACGGGGCCGGGAGCGCTGGAACCACCTCAACGGGGTGCCCCTGCGGGAGGCCTACGAGCGCTGGATGCGCCCGCACGCCGACCGCTGGGCCGAGTCGCTGCTCCGGCTCAAGGAGACGGCCGAGCGGCAGGAAGGAGCCGGGATGACCACGACCCTGGAGGTCGAGCAAGAGGTGACGGTGGCCGCGCCGCGGGAGAAGGTGTTCGAGGCGCTGTGCCGGATGGGGGAGTGGTGGCCGCACGCCTTCCGGGAGGGGTCGGCCGTCCACCTGGAGCCGCGGGTCGGGGGCCGCTTCTGGGAGGACTGGGGCGACGGCGACGGCGCCCTGTACGCCACCGTGACCGGCATCCGCCGCCCCGAGCTGCTGACCTGCGCCGGGCCGATGGGGATGCGCACCCCGGTGACCGGCGTGTGGACCATGGAGCTGTCCGAGCGCGACGGCGCCACCCTGCTGCGGCTGTCCCACCACGCCGTCGGCCCCATCGACGACGAGACCCGCACCGCCTACCAGCAGGGCTGGGGCGAGGTCCTCGACACGCTGCAGCGCCACCTCGGCCTGACCGGGTAGCTGTCGGAATGCTGCGGTAGCCTGAGCGTTGAACAGAGCGGGAGCCCCCCGGCTGCGGCCGTCGGGGGCTACCCGACTGTGCTGGACGCTGCAAAAGGACACCTGTGCGCCTCACCCCCCTGCTCGACCGCTGGCCCGACGACCCCTCCTTCGCCGACCTGCTCGCCACCCTCGACCCCCAGGCCGACCAGCCGCGGCCCGAGGTGGTCGTGCCCGACGTGGCCCGGGCGTTCCTGCTGGCCGGGATGGCCAGGGCCGGCGGGCGGCTGGTGGTCGTCACCACCGCCACCACCGCCGACGCCGAGGCCCTGGCGGCCGACGTCGCCGCCTTCCTCGGGCCCGACGCGGTCGCCGTCTTCCCGGCCTGGGAGACCCTGCCCCATGAGCGGCTCTCGCCCCGCTCCGAGACCGTGGCCGCCCGTCTGCGCCTGCTCCACCGGCTCGCCCAGCCGGCTGTTGACGGCCTCCAGCTGCTGACCGTGCCGGCGCGGGCGATGATGCAGCCGCTCGCCCCCGGCCTCGACGCGGTCGAGCCGGTGCGGGTGGCCACCGGCGACCGCGTCGACCTCGAGGAGCTGCTGGAGCGGCTGGTCGCCGCCGGCTACGCCCGCACCGACATGGTCGAGCGCCGCGGCGAGGTCGCCGTCCGGGGCGGGCTGGTCGACTTCTTCCCGCCCGGCGACGACCACCCGGTCCGGGTCGAGCTCTGGGGCGACGAGGTCGAGAGCATCCGCTCCTTCGCCGTCTCCAGCCAGCGCTCCCTGACCGGGCTGCCCGAGGTCGAGGCCTGGCCGTGCCGCGAGGCCCGCCTGGGCGAGGCCGAGCGGGGCCGGGCCCGGCAGCTCGCCGCGGAGGTCATGGGGGCTCAGGACCTGCTCGCCCAGGTCGCCGAGGGCCTCGACCCCGAGGGGGTCGAGTCGCTCCTGCCGTTGCTGTTCGACCGGCTCCAGCCGCTGCCGGCCTACCTCCCCGGGGACGCCCTCCTGGTCCTGGTCGACCCCAAGCGGACCCTGGACCGGGCCGAGGAGGTCCGCCGCCAGGCCGACGAGGCCGCCCAGCCCTCCTGGGGCAGCGCCGCCGAGGGCGCCACCGCCCCGGTCGAGGGCGTCGCCTACCTGCCCCTGGAACGGGTGCTCGAGGAGGCCGGCCGGGCCCTGGTCCGCCTGGGCCCGTTCGACGCCGGGCTGGCGGCCGCGGTCCGGATCGACGCCCACGCCATCGAGCCCTACCGGGCCAACGTCACCCGGGTCGCCGCCGACGCCCGCGACCTGGTCGCCGGCGGCTCGACGGTGCTGTGCTGCACCGAGGGCGCCGGGCCGGCCCAGCGGCTGGTCGAGGTCCTGCGCGAGGAGGGCCTGACCGTCCCCGACCTGGCC